>CAXTNS010000056.1:9787-17302 GCA_964245465.1 uncultured Thermoanaerobaculia bacterium | reverse complement strand
ACCATACCGGGGCGCCCCTCTCGCCCCGTGGGGTGAGTGGGGCAACTCGGGAGACGAGGGCCTCGCTTGCGTCCGTTTGTGATGCACGAGCGGAGCCGTAGAGGACACGCCGCAGGCGAGCGGTTCGCCTCGGCAGGCGAACCGGCCACGCCGGTCCTGCTGGAGAGCGTCTCCTTCCTGCCGTCTCCCACAGAGCGGGCGGCAGGGAGGCCGGCGCTCCTGAGAGGTACGGCGCGCTTCCCTCCTGGGACGGAATCCGTGGGGCTTGAACTACGGCCCGTCGCTGAAGCGCAGCTCGGGATTCTGCCGGGCGCGCTGGAGGTAGTCCGAGATCCGCTCCAGCAGACCCAGGGTGACCTCCTCCGCCTCCGCCACCTGGCGGAACAGAAGGAGGGCCGCGAGCGCCTCCTGGTGCACGTCCCTCGACTCGAAGACCGGCACCATCTCCACCGCCAGCCGCTTCAGCTCGCCCGTCCTCCCCTGCTTGGCGTAGACCGTCGCCAAGTCGAGCGATACGCGAGCGGCATCGAAGCCGATCCCACGCTCGACGAAGCCGTCCCGCGCCTCCCTCAGGGCTTCCTCCGCCTGTTCAAAACGGCCGAGATCGCGGGCGATCCTGCCTTCCAGCCAGCGGAGACGGATGAGATTTGTGGGCTCGCCCAGAGTGAAATACAGATTCCGAGTCTCTTCCAGTGCACGCAAGGCATCCTCATGACGACCGCTTTCATTGAGGAATCCGATCAGGTTATGCCGAGCAGAGACCAAAAGGCGTGGTTCTTCCAAAGGCTCGATCCTAGAGAGACCACCATGAATCAGTCGAATTGCTTCCTTGTATCTTCCTGAGTAACCTCGGGCCAGCCCTTTTTTAATCAGTGCCCTACCCTCCAGGTGGCGCTCTCTCGCCTCTCGATAAACCAAGATTGCACGATCGAGCAACTCAACGGCTTCAGCAAATTTCATCTGAGAGCTGCGAAGGGATGCCTGGAAGCTGAGGATCTGGGCTCCGGTCAAGGCGTCTTCGCCACCCCGTTCGTGGTGATGCCGAGCCTTGAGCAACGCCTCCTCGGCACGCCGGAGATCGGAGGCGATGCGGTAGGCATTGCCGAGATGCGCCCAGGCGAGCGCCTTCGCGTCCTCCACGATCCCTTCACCGTAGTGCCCGCTATCGAGCCGGTCCGCGACCTCCACGGCGAGCCCGGCCAGCTCCACGGCTCGTGCGGGATCGCGGAACCAAGCCTCCCGGCTCCTTGCGATGAGCAGGTGGCAGAGCTTGAGGGCGTGGAAGCGTACCTCCGTCCGGACCCGTTCGGAACGTTCCGAAACGGACAGGGCCGCGAGCTCGTCGAGGAGAGCCACGGCAGCCTGGATCTCGCGCTGAAGCTCGCCGAGTTGGCTGCCGGCCTGCTCGAGGACAGCGTCGAAAGCCGGGTCGTACTTCTTCTCTGGATCGGGGTTGCGCTCACTCATCCCTGGGGCTCCTTGGAGGATTCCTCCGGACGCGTCTCAAGATCCTTCTTGAGCTTGGCGAGCAGCCACCGCTCGCGGTCGCGGACCAGCTCCCAGCGGTACAACAGCCGGACCAGAGCATCGGCAACCCGGGACTCCGCCTCCTCCACGGACACGCCGTGCCGGTCGAAGAGGCGGGCGATCCTGGGGCGGAGACGGTCGAGCAACCGCTGGAGGTCGTCCTGTGTCGGTTCGCTGGAAGACATGCTCATCCGTGCCCCGCGCTCCGGATGTTTTCTTCTGCCGGGAACATGGGGTCACGTTCTAAACTACTATGTTGCCGCAGGGAATGCAATGAGGACAAGCCCGGCACGCTTGGTGAGAATCTGAGGAGCTAGCCATTGGGGTCGATCGTGCCTTGGTTGTCGTTCTCCGTGTCGCCAGCCGTGCCGGTCAGGCCGTCGGGATCGATCCCCCATCCGTTCTTCAAGCCGTCCGGGTCGATCTGGCTGCAATTGTCGTTCTCCGTGCCGGTCAGGCCGTCGGGATCGATCTGGCTCCCGTTTTTCAGAGGGAGGAACTGGAGGAGGAGATCCCAGAAGGAGGTTCTCCACCCCGGCGCCGAGACAGCGGATCCGCGAGCGGCGGCGGCCGAGGGGAGAAGGAGAGCCAGAACCAGGACGGCTGCGAGCACCGGGTGAAGCAGGGTGTTCCGGGACATGACGCGTACCCTTTTCCGGGCAGGTCGACGGCCAGGCCTGGAGCGGCCCGCGCGCCTGCCCTCCAGTGCGCATAGTGTGCGGCCAGTTTCGGCTTGGCGACTCGATGAGCTGATAAAAACGGGGTTTGGTGGCCGGCAGGGATGCCGGCGGTCCCAGGACGCCTCACCACATCACGGCTCTCCCTGAGGGGCCAACGGCGTCTATCTCAATGCTCGCGGCGTACGAAGGGATAGCGGTCCCGGATCCGCCGCGACACGAAGCTCCCTTTGGAAGGCGCCTTCAGCAGGTACCTGTAGACCTTGGGCGGGACGTTCAGGTAGTCGTAAACGGCGCCGCTCTGGAACTCGACCTCCAGCACCGAGGACCGCTCGTCATAGCCCACGGAGGAGATCGCCGAGGAGGTTACATGTTTCCGGTGCATCTCGTTCTCTCCATGAGGAACGAGAGGCTAACATGATCCCTCCTGAAAGCAAAAAGGCGGGCCGCAGCCCGCCTTCCTTTCTCCAAACCGATGTCCTGCTTACAGAATAGTGCCCTTGAGGGGAACCTCGAGGACCGGCACCTTGGCGCTGTCCGTGCGGATGGTGATCTTGCCGTCGAAGTTGCCCTTGGGGAGATCGGGGCTCAGGGTGAGTTGGACCTGGTACTCGCGCCCTTCATCCAAAGGCTGGAGCTTGACGTCGATCCCCGGGATGTTCTCCTCGACGCCGGTGACCTTGATGGGCTCGGTGGCGAAGTTGCGGACGTTGAGCACCTTCTGCGTGGCATCCTTGATCTCGAGGGTGCCGAAGTCGGCTACCTGCGGGGTCACGGCGACCACCGGCCGCACGAAGCCGGTCACCGGGATCTGCACGATCTTCTGCTTCGGGTGGTTGGTGCGCACGGTCACGTACTCGGCGAGCGGACCGACCTTGGCGTCGTTGCCGAGCTTCATCTCCACCCGCCACTGCTTGCCCTCGACGTCGGGGAGCCGCTCCTCGGGCTTGGCCTCGCGGTAGCTCACCTTGAGATAGGGCCAGGGCGAATCGATGCCCACGACGTCCATGGAGGAGCCGTCCGTGGCCCAGAGGGTCTGGGTGATGTCGCCCTCGACGGGCTCGCCCTGTACGGTGACGTAGCGCGCGTAGCCGGGCTTGATCGCGATGTAGGGCTCCACCTTGGCCCGGATCGTCAGCTCGATCTGGGGCGTGGCAGGGTCGTTGGTGAAGACGCTCAGCCCCTTGGCGATCGGACCGCCGAACGTGCTCGTGTCGACCACGGCGTGCACCTTGCCCGTCTTGCCTGGAGCGATGGTCTTGTCGAACTCGGCCACCGTGCATCCGCAGGCGGGCTGGATGTTCAGGATCTCCAGGACCGCGTCACCGTCGTTACGGATCAGGAAGTCGTGGACGATCTTCTCCCCCTTGGGCACCGTGCCCATTTCCTTGACCGCCTCGACGGCGACGGCCTTGGGCTTGCCCTGGGCGGTGCCTTGGGCGAAAACGGTCGCCGCGACCAAAACGGCGGCGAAGAGTGCCAGAATGGCGGTCTTGACTTGGCGTTGCATGCGGCCTGCTCCTTCTGCTGGATGGATGAAAGCTCCGGAAATGCTACACTCCTGGTCCGAAAACGAGAAATCCTTCCTGTGACGTCTCCACAACTCGACATCTACTGCATGGCAATCGGCGGTACGGGAATGGCTCCGCTTGCCTGCCTTTTGCAAGAGCAGGGCCACCGCGTCCGCGGAACCGACGGTCCTCTCTATCCTCCTATGAGCACGTTGCTCGAGCGGGCTGGGATTCACCCTGAGACCGGGTACGATCCTTCCCACCTCGAGCCCCGGCCCGATCTGGTTGTCATTGGCAACGCCATCCACCGGAACAACCCCGAGGCCGTGGAAGCCGAGCGGCTGGGCCTGCCCATCGTCTCGATGCCGCAGGCGCTCGCCCGCTTCTTCCTGGACCATCATCGATCTTTGGTAGTGTCCGGGACCCACGGCAAGACCACCACCACGGCCATGGCCGCCTGGGTCTACACCGCCTGCGGCCGCGACCCCGGCTACCTGATCGGCGGCGCCCCCCACGACCTGCCGGCGAGCTTCCAAGACGGCGCTGGCGACCGCTTCATCGTCGAGGGGGACGAGTACAACGCGGCCTATTTCGACCGCGGCCCCAAGTTCCTCCACTACCAGCCCGAAACGCTGCTGCTGACCAGCGCCGAATACGACCACGCCGACCTGTACGCGACGCCCGAGGCGCTCTGGGACGCGTATTCGAAGCTGATCGCGCTGCTGCCGGAAGACGGTTTCCTCGTGGCCTGCGGCGACAGCCCCAAGGTGCGCGAGCTGGCGGCCGGGGCGCGCTGCCGCGTGCTCTTCTACGGCCTGGAGGAGGGCAACGACCTCCATCCCCTGGGAGAGATCGAGACCCTGGCCGAGGCGAGCCGCTTCCGGGTCCAAGATGAAGAGGCTGGGGAGGTCGAGGTCACCCTGCCGCTGGCCGGGGGGCACAACGTCTCGAACGCCCTTGCGGTCTGGGCCGCGGCCCGCCGGGACGGCATCCCGGCGGCGGAGGCCGCGGCGGCCTTCGCCCGCTTCCACGGCGTCAAGCGTCGCCTGGAAGAGCTTGGCACCTCCCGGGGTGTGACGGTGGTGGACGACTTCGCTCACCACCCCACGGCCGTGGAGAAGACCCTGACCGCCCTGCGCCAGCGCTACCCCGGCCGGCGCGTGGTGGCCCTGTTCGAGCCCCGGAGCCTGACGGCCGGCCGCCGCTTCTTCTACGAGCCCTACCGGGAGGCGTTCGCCGGAGCCGACCGCGTGCTCTTCGCCCCGATCTTCCACAACGGCCGCCTGGCTCCGGAGGAGCGTCTGGACTTCGGCGCCCTGGCGGGCGAGCTGACGACCCGGGGCGTCCCCACCACTCTCTGCGCCGACAACGCCGACGTGCTGCGGCAGGCTTTGGAAGAGGCGCGGGAGGGGAGCGTGCTGGTGACCATGTCCTCGGGCTCGTTCGACGGCATGCCTCACCGGTTGGTAGAATCTCTCAGGGGAGGTAAAACCGCTGACGCAAGGACATAAAGGACACCAGGGACACCAAGGACTACAGGGACAGCAGAGTCATTGCCCCGGGGTCCTTCCTGGGTCCTTGAGGTCCTTGGTGTCCTTGTTTTTCGCGCCCGACAGAATCGCGGGGGGCGAGGGAAGCAGGAGCGCGTCCCGAACTACCCCCAAAGCCGCCTCGTCCGGCACCAGTCCGATGATCTCGGACTCCACGACCCGCGCCCCCAGAGCCGCCGCCTCTTCTCGTACCCGGTCCAAAGCCAGGAGGATCGGCGTGCGCCGGTAATCCACCAGGTTCATGCTCACCTGGGCGCGGCCCTGGCTCGCGAGGTAGACCCCCATGGCCCGCACCGCCGGCAGCCCGCCTCCGGACTCCCGGACTTTGCGGGCAATGGCGCGGGCGACCGCCACGTCAGGGGTGTCCAGCACGGTGTTGAAGGCGATCAGGAAGAAGCGGGCGCCGATCACCGTGACACCGGCCGTGGGGTGGACCCGCGACGGCCCGAAGTCGGGCGCCCAGGCGGGATCGGCGATGCGGGCTGGAAATCCCTCGAAGCCACCGCGGCGGATGTCGGCCAGGGCCGTCCGCTCGGGACGCCGTGCCGCCCGCTCGTAGAGGTAGACGGGGATCCCGAAACGCCGCGCCACTTCATCGCCCAGCCGCTCGGCCGCCGTGACCGCCGCTTCCATGGGCGTATCTCCCAGGGGTACGAAGGGAACCACGTCCACCGCTCCCACCCGGGGATGGACCCCCTCGTGGTGCCGGAGGTCGATCTCGGCGAGGGCGGTCTCATAGAGGGCGAGGAGGGCCGCGTGGAGCCCGGCCTCCTCGCCCGCCAGGGTCAGCACCGTGCGGTTGTGGTCGGGGTCGGACGAGACGTCGAGCAATCGCGTCCCTGGTAACTCGGAGACCGCGGCCGCCAGCCGCGCCACGGCCTCGGGGCGGCGGCCCTCGCTGACATTGGGCACGCACTCGAGCGGCAGCACGGCCGGCAGTATACGACGGGCCGATCCTTTGCTAGGATACGGACCGGTTTTTCAAACTCAGCTTCAAATACCCTGCCGATGAGCTACTCCGGAAACCCCTCCGTTTCGTCCGACGTCAAGCAGCGGATCCTCACCACGTTCGATCAGACCCTGGAGCTGGCCCGCGAGGGGAGCCGGCAGGAGGCGCTCCTGGGCTGCGATTTCGTGCTGCGCATGGATCCGCAGTTCCAACCCGCTCAGGTCCTCCAGGAACGGCTCCGGGCCGCCAACGGTCCGGTTCGTGTGGACGACCTCAAGAAAGCTCCAGCCGCGGACGCGGACGATCCCTTCTCGGACCTCGACGGCCTGAGCCTCGACCTGCCCGACCTCCTGCCCGGCGCCGCCGCCGACGCCCTGCGCGACGAGCTCCAGTCCCTGCTCGGCCAGCGCCGCTTCCCGGAGCTGATGACCAAAGCCCAGCAGGAGGCGGCCACGGTCACCGCCGATCCGGACCTTCAACGCATCGTGAGCTCGGCCCAGGAGCTGATGGAGGCCGAGCCTTACGTCCTCAAGTTCCTGAGCTCGGCCCGGCAGGCGATCCAGGCCGGGCAGTCCGACGAGGCCGGCCGACTGCTCGACAAGGCCCGGTCCCTCGACGCCGGCCATCCCGGGGTCGCCGAGCTGGAGGCGGCCCGGTCCGCCGCGGCCCCATCTTCCTTCAAGATTCCGTCCCCCTTGCAGACCGGGGCCATGCCCGCGAGCCTCGCCTTCGGGGGCGGCGACTCCGAGAGCGACCGCCGCATCCGGGAGCTGCTCGCCGAAGGGCAGACCGCCTTCGACGCGGGCGACCCCCAGGGCGCCATCGACGCCTGGTCGCGGATCTTCCTGATCGACATCGACCACCAGGAAGCCTCCCGCCGCATCGAGGCGGCGCGCAAGCTCAAGGCCGAATCGGAACGGCAGGTCGAAGAAATCTTCCACGACGGCCTGGGACGGCTGGAGGCCGGCGACGTGGCAGGGGCCCGGCAGGCGTTCCAGCGGGTGCTGGAGATCCAGCCGGGCTACTTCGCGGCCCGCGAGTACCTCCAACAGCTCGACGCCGGGATCGTACCGTCGCCCCGGCCGGCCGGCGTCCGGGAGGCAACCCTCGTGGAGCCGGTGCTGTCCCTGCCTTCCGACGTGGAGGTCTCGGGCGGACCGGAGCTCAAGGAAGAGATCCTGGTCCCCCCCGAGCCGGGCGAGATGCCAGCTCCGACCGCCGAGCGCCGGCCGGTCAAGCGGACGGTCGCGGTCCGCGACGGCAGCCGCCGCATGCCCAAGCCGGCCGACCCGGGCCCGGCC
>CAXTNS010000056.1:0-9777 GCA_964245465.1 uncultured Thermoanaerobaculia bacterium | reverse complement strand
CGACGGCAGCCGCGCCCGCCGGCTGTTCCTGATGGTCGGCGGGGCCGTGCTGCTGGTCGCCCTGGCCGGCGGATGGTTCGCCTGGCAGAACTGGGACCGGCTCTTCCCCAACTCGGAAGAGGAGACGGCCCTTCCCAAGCTGTCCCAGGACCCCATCGCCCGCGCCGAACGCCTCCACAAGGCCGGCAAGACGGCCATTGCCCTCAACCAGCTCCGGAGGCTGCCGCCGGCGGATCCCCACTACGCCCAGGCCCAGAAGCTGATCGCCGAATGGGGCGGGACCCCGGCCTCGGGGGCTCCGGCCACCGGGACCGCCGCCGGTCCGAAGCCGGCCGCCAGCCCGGCGCTCGACCGCCGCGAGATGCTGCTCATCGCGGCCCGCCAAGCCTACTCGGAGCGCAGATACCTGCGCGCCGTCCACCGGCTGGAGCAGGCTGCGGCGACCGGCAAGCTGGAAGAGGCGGACGCCAGGATGCTGGAAGAGGCGAAGAGGACCCTCGAGCCCATGTCCAAGCAGATCACCGCCTTCCGCGATCACGAGTGGGAGTACGTGTTGCAGGACCTCTGGCGCATGCGCAACGAGAATCCGGACAACCCGGACGTCAAGCAGATGATCGTGGACAGCTACTACAATCTGGCCGTGCGGGACCTCCAGCGAGCCGACGCCAAGAAGGCCGTGGAGAACTTCCAGGAGGCCCTGGCCCTGGAGAAGGACGACGAGAGCGCCCAGCGGCACCTCGTCTTCGCCCAGACCTACCAGGAACGGCCCAAGGACCTGCTCTACAAGATCTACGTCAAGTATTTGCAATACCGATGATGCGACGACCGGACAAGCCGAAAGAGCCCGACGAGCCCCTGCTGTTCGACCTGCCTCTGGCCGGTCCTATCGAAGAGGAGCCCGTCTTCGAGGAGCGCAAGCGGCCGGCCCGCGGAGCCCGCGCCTCAGCTCCGGCAACTCCGGCACGGCCGGTGCCCGTGCCAGACCCGGAGCCCCTTGCGGAGCCCGAACCCACTCCGAGCGAATTCGCGGGCCGAGCCCCCCGTTTTGCGGCCGGCGGCGCCGACCTCCTCGTGCACGCCGCCATCCTGGTCGTGGCCCTGCTCGGCGTGCGCGGCATGGGCGTGCGGCCGGCCCTCACGGTCTGGCCGGCGTTCGCCCTCTTCCTGCTGTCGTTCTCGTTCCTCTACACCGTGCTGCCGCTCGCCTTCTGGGGCCACACGCTGGGCATGGCCTGGAGGGGCATCACCTCGCGCAACCGCGACGGCGAGCCGCTGACGTTCGATCAGACGCTCCGGCGCTGGGTGGGAGGGATCGTGACGGTGGCCACCCTCGGCCTGCCGCTCCTGGTGACGGGCGACCGGCGGTCCCTGACGGACGTGCTCAGCGGCTCCGCCAGCTATCCCGGAGAGGGTCCGGCCTGATCCTCCGCTTCGCGCCCTTTCCATACCGCCAGCCCCATCCACAGATTGCCGGCCGCCGTCGCCACGGCGAACACCTCGAGAGGATAGCCGTCCGGCCAGAGGGCGGCCACGCCGCCGGCCTGGTAGATCAGCCCGCAGACCCGCATGGGCTCGAACGCGAGGCCGCCCAGCATGTAGAAGGAGTGGCCCAGGAGGAGCAGCCAGAGCCCGGGCAGGGCCCAGGCGAGGTCCTGCCAGACCAGCAGGACGGAGAGGGCCAGGGCCACCAGGGAGAGGTTGCCCTGGAGACGCAGCACCCACGCCGCCAAAGTGCCGGTCGGGACCGACCGGCCACGGATCCCGAGGAATTCGATCGCTCCGCCCAGCAGGATCGTCCCGGACCAGGCGAAGAGGACACCGGAAGGGCCGGCCAGCCGCATCGCCGTGGGTGTGGCGAGCGCGGCTCCGGGCAGGAGCGCCGACCAGGCGAACCAGGAAACGGGATTCTGCAGGAAGGGGCGGCTGGCGGCGCGGAAGCGTTCCCGGACCGGCTCCAGGTCATCGGTGCCGGTCCGGGAGGACGCGAACAGAGGATCGTATTCGGTCAGGCGGCGCGCCCCGTCCCGTGCTTGGCGAGGAGGTGCCGCTGGACCTCGGCGCTCCGGATCGCCCGCTGGCGGGCATTGAAGGCGGCCTCGCCCACCGCGGGCATGGCGTGGGCTTCGGCAAGGGCCCGTTCCACGGCCGCGGGGTCGATCTCCTCGATCCGCCTGGCCTGCTCGGTCAGCAGGGTCAGGCGGTTGTCCACCATCTGGGCGAAGCCGCCGGCCACGAAGAGGACGTGGTTGCCCTCGGGGCTCTCCACCCGCAGCTCGCCGATGCCCATGCGGTAGAGCAGGGGCGCGCGGTCCCGCAGGATGCCGACCTCGCCGTCGTGGGCCGGGAAGGCCATGAACGTGGCCTCGGTCTCCAGCACCGCCCTTTCGGGGGTGATGACGCTGCAGTGGAAGGTGCCGGCCATGGCTCGATTACCCTTAGCCCTTCGCCAGGCGCTCCGCCTGGGCCGCGGCCTCTTCGATCGTGCCCACGTACATGAAGGCCTGGTCCGGCAGGTGGTCCCACTTGCCGTCGCACAGCTCGTCGAAGGAGCGGATGGTGTCCTGGCGCGAGCAGTAGACGCCCGGAAAGCCGGTGAACTGCTCGGCCACGTAGAACGGCTGCGAGAGGAAGCGCTCGATCTTTCTGGCGCGGCGGACGATGACCTTGTCCTCTTCCGACAGCTCGTCGACGCCCAGGATGGCGATGATGTCCTGGAGGTCCTTGTAGCGCTGGAGGATCTGCTGGACCCGCCGGGCCACCCGGTAGTGGTCCTCGCCGATGTACTCGGGCGCGATGATGCGGCTGCTGGAGGCGAGCGGATCGACGGCGGGGTAGATGCCCTTCTCCGAGATGCTGCGCTCCAGGTTCACCGTGCTGTCGAGGTGGGTGAACGCCGTGGCCGGCGCCGGGTCCGTGTAGTCGTCAGCCGGCACGTAGATGGCCTGGATCGAGGTTACGGCACCGTGGCTGGTCGAGGTGATGCGCTCCTGGAGCTCGCCCATCTCGGTGCCCAGCGTCGGCTGGTAACCCACGGCGGAAGGCATGCGGCCAAGGAGGGCCGACACCTCGGAGCCCGCCTGCGAGAAGCGGAAGATGTTGTCGACGAAGAGCAGCGTGTCGACGCCGGTCTGGTCGCGGAAGTACTCGGCCATGGTGAGGGCCGAGAGGGCCACGCGCAGGCGGGCGCCGGGCGGCTCGTTCATCTGGCCGAACACCATCACGGTCTGGTCGATGACGCTCTTGCCCGTGTCGCCGATCTTGGCCTCCTGCATTTCCAGCCAGAGGTCGTTGCCCTCGCGGGTGCGCTCGCCCACGCCGGCGAAGCAGGAGTAGCCGCTATGGAAGCGGGCGAGGCGGGCGATCAGCTCCTGGATGATGACCGTCTTGCCCACGCCGGCGCCGCCGAAGAGGCCGGCCTTGCCGCCGCGGACCAGCGGGCAGAGCAGGTCGATGACCTTGATGCCGGTCTCGAACAGCTCGGTCTTCGAAGACAGGTCGTCGAACTCCGGCGGCTCGTGGTGGATGGGCCGGCGCTCCTGGGTCGTCACCGGTCCGAGCCCGTCGATCGGCTCGCCGACCATGTTGAAGACCCGTCCCAGGGTCTCCGTGCCGACGGGCACCGTGACCGGAGCGCCGGTGTCGAGGATGTCGACGCCGCGCTGGAGGCCGTCCGTCGAGCCCAGGGCGATGGCGCGCACGCGGCCGCCTCCCAGGTGCTGGGCGACCTCGCACCAGAGGGTGTCGTGGGTCGTCTGGCCGAGCACCGTCCGGGGCACCTCCACGCGCAAGGCGTTGTAGATGCCCGGCAGGTTCTCCTCGGAGAAATGGGCGTCCAGGGTGGAGCCGATGACCTGGGTCACTTTGCCGTAGTTGCCGTTTTCCATGGCGATTTCCAATCTCTTGAAAGGCTCAATATTTTAGCGGGCTCAGGACAGGGCGTTCGCGCCGCCCACGATGTCCAGGAGCTCCATGGTGATCTGCGTCTGCCGCGCGCGGTTGTACTCCCGCGTCAGCGCCTTGATCATGTCGCCCGCGGCGTCCGTCGCCGCCTTCATGGCCACCATGCGGGCGACCTGCTCGGAGACCGCCGCGTCGTTGAAGGCCTGGAAGAGGCGCACCCGCACGACCGCAGGCAACAGCTCGTCGAGAAGCTGCTTCGGATCGGGGGAGAACTCGTACTGGACCGGTGCCGGACCAGCGTCTCCCTCGGCGTCCGCGCGCGCGTCGGGCGCGAGCGGCAGGAGCTGCACCACGCCCGGACGCTGCTGGCCGGCGGAGATGAACTTCATATAGGCCACGTGGACGGAGGCGATCTCGCCCCGGATGAAACGGTCCATCAGGCCGTTGGCGATCCCTTCGACCTGCTCGAAGCGGGGCCGGTCGCCGATCCCTGAGGTCTGCTCGGCCACGGCCCGGCGCAGGAAACGGAAATAGGCGATCCCCTTCTTGCCCACCATGTGGACGTCGGCCGTGATCCCCTGCGTCGCCTGCTGGTCGAGATGGCCGAGGGCCGCACGCAGCACGTTGCCGTTGTAGCCGCCCGCGAGCCCCCGATCGCTGGTGAGCACGACGAGGGCCGAGCGCGGCACCTCGTCGTGGGTCTTCAGCAGCGGGTGGTCGACGCTGCCGGCCGCGCGCGAGAGGTCGGCCACCAGCTCGGCCAGCTTCTCGGTGTACGGCCGGGTCGCCACGGCCCGGTTGAACGCCGCCTGGAAGCGGGCGGTCGCGATGAGCTGCATGGTGCGCGTGATCTTGCGGATGTTGCGCACCGCCTTGCGCCGCTTGACGAGGACTCTGCGATTGGCCATCGCTAGCTCACTTCCACTGGGTCTTGAAGTCGCGGATAACCTTAGTGATACGGTCGGCCAGATCGTTCGGCAGGTCGCGCGTACGGTCCAGCTCCTCGATGATCTCGGGATACTCGTCACGGAAGTGCTTGATCAGCGCCCCCTCGAACCGCAGCACGTCGCGCGGCGGCACGTCGTCGAGCAGGCCACGGGTGCCAGCGAAGATCGACAGGATCTCCTCGTTGACGTTGTACGGCTGGTACTGGGGCTGCTTCAGGAGCTCCACCATCCTCAGGCCACGGTCGAGCTGGCGCTGGGTCGCGGTGTCGAGCTCGGTGCCGAGCTGGGCGAAGGCCTCCAACTCGCGGAAGGCCGCGAGGTCGAGGCGCAGCGAGCCGGCGACCTTCTTCATCGCCTTTCTCTGGGCGTTGCCGCCCACCCGCGAGACGCTGATGCCGACGTTGACCGCCGGCCGCACGCCGGCGAAGAACAGGTCCGGCTCGAGGTAGATCTGGCCGTCGGTGATCGAGATCACGTTGGTCGGGATGTACGCCGAGACCTCGCCCTCCAGCGTCTCGATCACCGGCAGCGCCGTCATCGAGCCGCCCGTGTCGGGGAAGCGGTGCACCCGGTACTTGTCGGCGTCCGGCAGGGTGGCGAGCCACGTCTCGGCCTTGTGCTTGCCGTGCGGCCGGTGGAACGTGCCGTCGAGGTCGTCCGGACGGTGCTCGGCCGGCGCCGCGAGGCCCTGCGGGTGCTTGACGACGGCGCCACGGTCACGGCTGTCCGCCGGCGTGTCCTTGGGCACCACGGCGAACTCCTCGCGCAGCTTGACGCTGCGCTCCAGGAGGCGCGAGTGGAGGTAGAAAACGTCGCCCGGGTACGCCTCGCGGCCCGGCGGCCGCCGCAGCAGCAGCGAGAGCTGGCGGTAGGACTGCGCCTGCTTCGACAGGTCGTCGTAGACGCAGAGGGTGGCCCGGCCCTCCTGGTACATGAAGTACTCGGCCATGGCCGCGCCCGCGTAGGGGGCGATGTACTGGAGCGGCGCCGGGTCCGAGGAGCCGGCCGAGATGACGATCGTGTAGTCCATGGCGCCGACCTCGCGCAGCCGGTCCACCAGGCCCGCGACGGTCGACTCCTTCTGGCCGATGGCCACGTAGACGCAGATGACGTCGCCACCGCGCTGGTTGACGATCGTGTCGATGGCGATGGCGGTCTTGCCCGTCTTTCTGTCGCCGATGATCAGCTCGCGCTGGCCGCGGCCGATGGGGATCATGCTGTCGATGGCCTTGATGCCCGTCTGGAGCGGCTCGGTGACGGGCTGGCGTTCAGCGATGCCGGGAGCCTTGAACTCCAGCGGCCGGCGGTGCGGGGTCTCGATGACGCCCATGCCGTCCAGCGGCCGGCCCAGAGGATCGACCACGCGGCCGACCAGCGCCGGGCCGCAGGGCACCGAGAGCAGCTCGCCCGAACGGCGCACCTCGTCCCCTTCCTTGATGCCCAGGTAGTCGCCGAGGACGACCGCGCCCACCGAGCTCTCCTCCAGGTTGAAGACCTGTCCCTGGGCGCCGTTGGCGAACTCCAGGCGCTCGCCGGCCATGGCCCCCGTGAGGCCGTAGATGCGGGCGATGCCGTCGCCCACCTCCAGCACCTGGCCCACCTCGCTGAGGTCGACCTCGGTGCGGTATTTCCGGATCTCTTCTTCAATGACCGACGCGATCTCGTCGACTTTGAATCTCATGAAAGCTCCTTGCCTCGATCAGGACTCGGCAACGTAGGCTCTGCCGCTGTGAATCTCACGCGAAGCGCGCAGGAGCAGCGCCTCGCTCAGGTCGTGCAGCCGGGACGCCACGCTGGCGTCGAATTTCTTGCCCCCGACCTCGACCACCAGGCCACCGATCAGGGACGGATCGATCCGCTCGACGAGCGCCGGCTTCTTGCCGGTGGACACGGCCATGGCGTCCTTGAGCCGCGCGCGCTGTGCGTCGTCCAGGGGCACCGCGGTCCGGACGTGGACGTCCACCCAGCCCCGCAGGTCGCGGTGGGCGATGCGGTAGGCCTCGGCGACGGCGCGGAGCTGACCCAGCCGCCCCTTGCGGTTGATCACCTGCAGCGAATCGACCAGCAGGTCGCTCGCGTTGCCCCGGAACAGGTTCTCGATCACCCGGGCGCGCCCCTCCTCGTCCACCATCTGGCTCGCCAGGAAGTCGCCGACCTTGGGGTTTTGGTCCAGGAAGCCCACCAGCTCCTTGAGCTCGTCCAGCAGGGCATCGCCCGCGCCCTGCTCCTCGGCGAGCCCAAGCATCGCTTCGGCGTAGAGGCGGCCGACGGCCAGGTCGCGATCGTCCACGTTCGCCACGTTCGCCATGATCAGTTCCGCCCGGCCCCATCAATGCCGTCGATGGCGTCAGAGATCAGGCGCTGGTGGTCCTGGGGCGACAGCTCCCGGCCGATGACCTGCGCCGCCAACTGGGTGGCGAGCTTCGCCGACAGCGTGTACAGCTCCTTGGTGGCGGTGTCGGTGGCGATCTGGATCTCGCGCTTGGCGCGCTCGATCGTCTTGTCCGCCTCGGCCCGGGCGTCCGCCTCGATGCGCCGCTTGACCACCTCGGCGTCGCGGCGTCCCTCGTCGACGATCGCGGTGGCCTCGTTGCGCGCCGACGCCAGCCGGGCCTCGTACTCGCGCAACCGGGCCTCAGCCTCGTCGCGGTCCCGCTTGGCCTTGGCGAACGCCTCGTGGATGAAGCTCTCGCGCGTCTGGAGGGTGTTGAGGATCGGCCCCCAGGCGAACTTGCCGAGCACGAAGACCACCAGCAGGAAGATCACCAGGGTCCAGATAGCGTTGCCGACGTCGCCCGCGAAAAGGTTGTTCTCCCCCCCGCCGCCGTGCTCCTGTGCGAAGGCCGGGGCCGCGATGGCCAGAGTGAGAAGTGCCGCCAGAAATCTCTTCATCGGTAACTCATCCAAGTCGACCCGTCAGGTCGAACGCCCCTCCCCGGTATTGGAGAGGGGCCGGGAAGCCATGCCGCCTCAGCCGCCGACGTTGAGCGCCAGCAGGCAGACGATGACCGCGAACAGGGTGGCGCCCTCGATGAGCGCCGCCGTGATGATCATGGCCGTGCTGATCTGGCCCGCCGCCTCGGGCTGGCGCGCCATGGACTCGACGGCGCTGCCGCCGATGCGGCCGATGCCCGCCGCGCCGCCCATGATCACCAGGCCGGCACCGATGGCGCCACCCAGATGGGCCGCGCCCAGGGAAGTCAGGAAGTAGGAGGCCTCGCCGCCACCGGCCGCGCCCACGCCCGGCTCCTGCGCGTAGGCAGGGACGGAAGCGAACATCAGCACGGTGCCGAGCACCATCATCAGCAGCGCGAATTTCGCCGTTCTCTTGCTCATCGTTTCCCAGTCCTTTCGTTTCTCGCGGCCGTGCGGGGCCAGCCGCTTCATCGGATCGCCATCGCAGTCACGCCTCACGGCCCGAGTGCCCCGCACGGTCCGGGCATGGCGAATCAAATCGTCGATCACTTTTCATAGAAGCGTCAGTGCGCAGCACCCTCATGATGGAGCTCGCCGGGCCCGCCGTGGTGGAACACCACCGACTGGCCGATGAACAGCGTCGTCAGGAAGGTGAAGATGTACGCCTGCAGGAAGGCCACGAAGATCTCCAGCAGGGTGATCGCCACGCTGCCCAGCACGGCCGGGATGGCGATGCCGAAGCCGCCCCCGTAGCCCATCGAGGCGCCCGCGCTCAAGATGAATCCGAGCAGCACGGCGAGCAGGATGTGGCCGGCCAGCATGTTGGCGAAGAGACGAACGGTGAGGGCGAAGATCTTCGCCACCAGGCCCACGAGCTCCACCGGCACCAGCACCGGCGCCAGCCACAGCGGCCCCGGGCAGAAGTGCGCGATGTAGTGCTTGCCGCCCAGCCGCAGGCCGTTGAACACCATGAGAACCAGCGTGCAGAGCGCCAGGGCCGCCGTCACCCAGACGTTGCCCGTGGGCGTGCCGCCCAGATGGAGCCCGAACAGGGAGGAAATCGCCGCGACCGGCAGCAGCCCGAGCAGGTTGCAGGTCAGGACGAAGAAGAAGGTGCTCCAAATGTATTTGATGAAGCGGTCAGTGTGCTCGTGGAGGTTGGGCTGCGCGACCTCCTTGCGCAGGTACTCGCAGATTGCCTCGAAGAAGTTGGCCGGGCCCGTGGGCACCAGACGGTCGACCTCGCCCGTCCCCCGGCGGCGCTTGACCAGCGCCGGCACGAAAAGGATCAGCAGCAGGCCGGCCACGATCAGCGTCGTCGTCTGGTTCGTGAGCACGGAGATCTTCCCCTCCGGCGTCAGGAGCCCCCAGTCGGCAGACTTCTGGATGATCGGATGCTGGACCACGTGCTCCAGCGGGTTCTCAGCCATCAGGAAAGCAAGCATCATCGAATCTCCAGGTCTCAAAAACCCTTGACCGCGTACCAGGTGTCGATCGCCAGCAGCGCCACGTAGCTGATCGCGATCCAGAGGAGCAACGGCTTCAGGCCGAACCAGCCCGAGAAGGCCGCCGAGGCTCCCAGCGCCAGCACCACGCCGAACCGCAGGCCCATCGACGCCAGCATCGCCTGCAGCCTCGCCGCCGGATTCAACGCACGCCCACGGCTGAGCGCGACCGGAATCCCCCCCAGGGCCGACGCGGCCCATCCCACTCCACAGCCCGCGAGCATGGAAGCGAGGGCCTCAGCCCCTCCCAGCCTCCGTGTCGGCACGAGCCCGAGACCCGCCACCAGGACGATCGCGGCAAGCGCCCACGCCAGGAACCGCAGATACTCAGCGGCCGGCGTCCGGGCGTTGCTCATCGTTTCGGACCATCTTTCGGAGTGCCGCCAGCTTCTTCTTTGAAGGCGAGCAACGACTGCCGAATCAAATTGTAGAGACCGCCCACCATCCCCACCGCTCCCCAGCCCACGATCCCCCAGGGGCTGGAGCCGAAGTGGTGGTCCCACCAATAC
>CAXTNS010000055.1:14868-17585 GCA_964245465.1 uncultured Thermoanaerobaculia bacterium | reverse complement strand
CTCGAGCACCGCTCGCAGCCGCCGCGTCGCGACGCGCATGTCGTGCACGGCCTCGATGTCGGAGGTGTCGAGGACGTCCCCGGCGCGGTCCCAGACCTCGTCCGCGCGGACGGCGACGCTCAGCGCGGCCGCCTCGGCGAACGGCAGCGGCGGATGGAGCTCCACGGTCACCGTCTCCTGGAGGCGGCCTGGATAGCGGGTCGAGACGAACAGTCCGCCCTGGAGGATGTCCCGGCGGTAGACCTCCAGGAATTCGTCCACGCTGGAGAAGCTGACGCTGAAGGCCCCGCCGCTCCCCGCGATGGGCTGCGTCGGAGGGGCAGGGGCAGGCCGGAGCGGCTCGGGAACGGGCGGCCTGGCCGATGCCTGAGGTGCCGGAGGCAGCGGCGGAGGGATCGGCGGCGCGGCGCTGGGAGCCATGGGCTCCTCCAGGGGCGGCAGCGGCAAATCGAGATCCGGCACGGAGAAGACGCCTGCCGCTGAAGACGAACCGCGGTCCGGGTTCTGCGGGATCTCCTCCGTCTGCCCGTACACGGCTGGGATCAGCTCGCGCACCAGCTCCTCCACGGAGAGGAAGCGCACTCCCATGCCCGACTGGCTGACCCGCGCCAACTCGCCGCGGATCTTGCGGGCGTGCGCCACCACCCCTTCCACCATGAAGCCGCGGTCGCGGTCGATCACCTCGACCCGGATGCGCGACGCGGGAGGCATCGGACTGTTCGTGGCGATGAACATCCCCGTCATGGAGATGTTCGTGGTGTAGCCCACGTACGAGGTGGGCTCGCCCTGTTTCCAGAAGTGGACCTGGACCCGGCGGGGACGGCGTACGGCGCGGCGGCGGGACATGGGGCTCTATTATATTGTTCCGTGGATTGTTCCCCGATAGGGAGATGGCGACGATCACAACCCCCACGTCCAGCTCGATGATGGAGACAATAGCCATGACCGTGGCCGCCTGCGCCGCGGGTGGCGCCGTGCGCCTGGAGACCCGGCCGCGCCCTGTACCCGGGCCGGGCGAGATGCTGCTGCGCCTGCGCTACGCGGGCCTCTGCGGCACGGACCTCTTCAAGCTGGCCCACGGCACGGCGGCCGAGGGCTCGGTGCTCGGCCACGAGGTGGTCGGCACAGTCGAGACCCTGGGCGCGGGCACCCTCGGGTTCGCCTCTGGCGACCGGGTCGTGGTGCCCCACCACGTGGCCTGCGGCGAATGTGCGTTCTGCCGGCGTGGCAGCGAGCCGCTCTGCCCCGCCTTCCGCGAGAACCTGCTCTCGCCCGGCGGCTTCAGCGAATGGGTGCTGGTGCGCGAGCGCGCCGTCCGCCAGGCCGCCTTCGGTCTGCCTCCCCACGTGCCGGACGAGGCCGCCGTCTTCCTGGAGCCGGCCGCCTGCGTGCTGCGCGGCATCCGCCACGCCCGGCTCGCCGAGACGGCCCTCCCCGGGCTCGTACCGGGCTGCGCGGCCATCCTGGGCGGCGGCAGCATGGGCCTCCTCCATCTGCTCGTCCTGAAAGCCGTCCACCCCACGCTCGCGGTCGCCGTCGCCGATCCTCTGGAAGAGCGCCGCAACCTGGCCCTCCGCCTGGGAGCGGATGCCGCGGCGCCTCCGGGAGCGTCTTTCCAGGTTGCCGTTGGAGGATTGACCGGCGGGCTCGGAGCGGACGCCGTCTTCGACACCGTCGGCGGCGCCGGACCGCTGAAAGATGCCCTGGCCGTCTCCCGGCCCGGCGGCGCTGTCGTGCTCTTCGCCCACGCCTCCTCTAAGGGCAATGGACGAGGCGAGCAGGCCGGGTTCGACCTGAACGCCTTCTTCAAGGCCGAGCGGCGGCTCCTGGGCACCTACTCCAGCTCGCTCGCGGACCAGCGGGACGTCTACCGCCTGCTGGTCACGCGACGGCTAGACCCGTCCCCTCTCGTCACCCACCGCCTGCCCCTCTCGCGCTTCGGCGAGGCTGTGGCCCTGGCCCGCGAGCGGCGGGCTCTGAAGGTGCTGCTGACTCCTGACGAGGCCCTGCCCTGAGCCTCCCCGACCGTCAGACCACGGCCTTCCTGGTGGGACCGGAGCGGCTGGAGATCCGGAACGTCCCCGTCCCCGAGCCCGGTCCGGGCGAGTTGCTGCTGGCGGTCGGCGCCGCCACCACCTGCGGCACGGACCTCAAGGTCTTCCAGCGCGGCGGCCACCCCCGCATGCTCAAGGCACCCACGCCGTTCGGGCACGAGATAGCGGGCACGATCGCCGCCGTGGGGCCGGTTATCGCGGATACCGAAAGCTGGCGCGTGGGCGACCGCGTGGTAGTGGCCAACTCCGCCCCCTGTGGCGTCTGCGAGTGGTGCGCCCGGGGCCGGGAGAACCTCTGCTCGGACCTCCACTACCTGAACGGCGCCTTCTCCGAGTACCTCCTCGTCCCCCGCCGCTTCGCCGAGGTGAGCACCTACCCTCTTCCCGCGAACCTCCCCTTCGAGATCGCCGCCCTGGCCGAGCCGCTCGCCTGCGTGCTCCACGGCCTGGAAACCTCGGCGCTCGAACGGGCCTCGGAAATCGTGGTCTACGGCGGCGGTCCCATCGGCCTGCTCTTCGTGGACGTGCTGGCCAACTCGCCCGCCGATTTTCCCGCAGGCGGCGAGCACCACATCGTGCTGGCCGATCCCAATCCCTCGCGTCTGGAAACGGGCCGGGCCGTCGGCGCGGATCCTCGCGATCGAGCCGCAGCCCGAAATCTAC
>CAXTNS010000055.1:12518-14858 GCA_964245465.1 uncultured Thermoanaerobaculia bacterium | reverse complement strand
GCCGCACCGGCAGTCGCGACGTGATCCAGGATGCAGGCGACGGCTTCGACATCGCCATCGAGGCCACCGGCTCCCCCGCCGCCTGGCAGGACGCCCTGGCCTCCGTCCGTCCTGGCGGCCTCGTCCAGCTCTTCGGCGGCTGCCCCCCCGGCACCACTGTGCCGCTGGACACCCACCGTCTCCACTACTCCGAGATCACGGTGAAGAGCGCCTACCACCACCGCCCGGCCACCTTCCAGCGCGCCTTGGATCTCCTGGCCAGCGGCAAGCTCCATCCCGAAGCGCTCCTCTCCGCCGAGCGCCCGCTGACGGAATTGGAAGATGCTTTACGGAGCATGCGGCGGCGGGAGGCGCTGAAGGTGGTGATCCGGCCATAGGCGATCGCTCTCCACCAGGACGGTATAACTTCAGTTATACTCTCTCTATGAAGACCGCCATCTCTCTTCCTGATCCTCTGTTCCAGGCGGCTGAAGAACTGGCCAAGGGTCTTGGAATGTCGCGAAGCGAACTCTACGCCCGTGCTCTGGAGGCTTTCCTCCGGAGTCATCGCAAGGCTGCGATCACCCAGCGCCTCAACGAAGTCTACAAAGATCAACGGTCTGAGTTGGATCCGGTCATCGCAGCCATCCAGTCAGCCTCCCTCCCTCGCGACGAGTGGTGATCCAGAGGGGGCAAATCTGGTGGGCTCTCTTGCCCGAGCCGGCAGGATCAGAGCCTGGGTATCGCCGACCCATCGTCATCGTCCAGTCCGACACTTTCAATGAGAGCTTCATTGGAACTGTGATTGCTGTCGCTCTCACCACGAATCTTCAGCGTGCAAAAGCACCTGGGAACGTTCTGCTTCCGAGTCGCCGGACAGGCTTACCGAAAGACTGTGTGGCTAACGTTTCCCAACTCGTCACCGCCGACACGCGATTCTTGACCGAGTATGTGGGGCCGCTCCCGTACTCATTGCTCGAGCAGATTGATGACGGACTGCGTCTGGTCCTCGATCTTTGAGGCCTACCACCGATAGTGCCCGATGATCGTAAACGCCCGAAGGATGTCCTCCCTCCGCGTCCCGGCGCCGATGTTATGGATCACATAGAAACGATCCATCCCCGGAACGCGGTCCTCTGCGATCATACCGATGTGATAGAGACCCTGAGGTAATCTCCAGGCCACGACGTCCCCAGGCTCGTACGCGCCTTCAAGGGACAGGCTCTTCCCTTTGCGATCGAAATATTTCATCAGGTTGGGAACGCGGCGGTGATCGATGTTGCGGTCCGGTGACCTCAAACCCCAATTGCGGGGATAGGCGCTGAACGTCTTCTTCATGTCCTGGTGGACTTCCATCTGGAGATCGACGCCAACGGCGCGAAAGGCGCGAACGACCACGTCCGCGCAGACGCCGCGCTCCATCGGCACGTCGCCATTCGGATAGGCAAGGCGCACGTAGGAGGGATCGTAGAGCGTGGTGACTCCGACCTGACGGGCTGCCGCCCTGGCGAGGAGAGAGCCGGTCCGCGGCGCCCGGTCGGCCAGAGCGGATCCCGCCAGCGCGGCGGCCAGGAAGAGAACGAGAGCGGTCCGCTTCATGGGTTCATTATAAAACGGCTTGGCCCTCCTCTCTGGAGAAGGAGGGCCAAGATTTTGCAGCCCCCGAGGCCCAAGGGGCTGGAGGCCTCAGGCTCCGGGGGATTGCAGCCTTTATGCGAGGACCGGCGCGCCGACCTGCTCGCGCACGTGGCTCAGGTACTCCACCTGGGAGGGCAGAGTCGCCACCAGCCGGTTCGTCTTCTCGCGCATCATGCGGAACGCGCGGTGGGCGCCCGCGGGATCGATGTGGTCGAGAGCCGGCAGGCTCGTTTCGGGCTGATAGTTCAGCCCCATCATCATCACCGAGTACGAGTAGGACTCGAAGCCGTGGAAGGCCGGGTTGATGTTCCGGGCGTTCGGCAGCCGCCTCTTCCAGAGCGCCAGCCGCTCCGCGAGGTCTTCGGTGACCGGGACCCGCTTGGCCGCCCGCCAGAACTCCGTGTCCGTGCGGTCGGTCGTGCGGTAGTGGCAGATCAGGAAGTCGCGCACGCCGTCCACGCAGGCGCCAGTGACCTTGTTGTAGCTCTTGATCGTCTCTTCGTCGTCGGCGCCGCCGGTGAAGTGGTTCACCATCTCCTCGATCCCGTTCTGGATGAAGAAGATGCCGGTCGATTCCAGGGGCTCGACGAAGCCGCTCGACAGGCCGATGGCGACGCAGTTCTTCACCCACGAGTTACGGCAGCGGCCGGTCCGGATCTTGATGTGGTTGGCCGTCAGGCCGTCGGAGGCGGGGCCCAGGTGCGCCCGGAACTCCTTCTCCGC
>CAXTNS010000055.1:0-12508 GCA_964245465.1 uncultured Thermoanaerobaculia bacterium | reverse complement strand
TGCAGTAGACGTAGCCCGTGCCCATCCGGCCATACAGCGGGATGTTCCACACCCAGCCGGCGCTCAGGGCCGTGGCCGAGGTGAACGGGTCCATGCCGTCCTTCTTGATGTCGCTGGGCACCTGGAGGGCGATGGCGCGGTCGCACAGGAGCGATTCCCGGAAGGAGATGAAGGGCTCCTTGAGCGCCTGGTTGATCAGCAGCCCGCGAAAGCCGGTGCAGTCCACGAACAGGTCGCCCTTGATCTCCCCATGCTCCCTGGTGACGACGCCGGCGATGCCGCCGTCCTCCCGCAGCTTGACCTCGGCCACGTCGTCGACGACCCGGCGGACGCCGCGCTGGGTGGAGTAGCCCTCCAGGAACTTGGCCAGAAGGCTGGCGTCGAAGTGGTAGGCGTAGGGGTACTGCACCTTGTGCTCGGCCAGGATGTTCTTCTTGCCGCGGAAGTCCACCCGGAAGTAGTCCTGGACCTTGTCGTCGAACACGCGGCCGTCGAGGAATCGGGGGGAGCGCTTGGCGTCGCACATGGCGGGGATGGTGAAGCAGGAGTAGTCGAACGGTTCCGCGGACTCCTCGCCTCTCTTGAGCTTGAGCCACCACTCGGCCATGTTGAAGCCGTCGACGATCTCGTAGCGCTGGAACGGGTGGAAGAAGTGCCCGCCGTCCGCCCGCCAGTTCTTGAACTTGATGGCCAGCTTGTAGCCCGCGTTGCAGTGGGGCATCCAGTCGCTCTCCTCGAGCCCGAGGAAGTCGAAGAAGAGCTTGATGGTGCTGAACGTCGCTTCGCCGACGCCCACCGTCTTGATGTTGGCGGATTCGATGAGGGTGATGTCGAGACCCGGGAGGGCCTTCTTGAGATGGGACGCAGTCATCCAACCGGCGGAACCACCACCCACAATAACGACACTCTTGGCCATGATTTTACTCCCCCAAGATAACAACATAATAGATAGGGAAGACGCTCGTGCTGCTTCGCCCTTCCCTCCCCCACCGGATTGGTGAGTTCTGTTCGAAAAGTGCTCGCCCCTACCCAAAGCGGGACAACGAAGAGAAGAAAAATTTCAGGTCCGGCGCCGGGCGTTCCGCAGCCAGCGTGCCGGGGCCGTCAGCAGGCGGCCGAGCCGGAAGCTCCAGCTCATCTCCACGGAGACCAGGAGGCGCCTCAGGTTGGCGACCTCGTGGAGTGCCCGCTTCGCCTCCTCCCGCGACTCGCGGAGAGCCTCTTCGAGCTCGTGGTTACGGCGCTCGAGCCCGCCCCGGTAAAGGGCCTCGCGAATCTCCTCCGTCGAGACCGGCGGCTCGGCCAGAGGGCTCTCGCCCAGCCGCATCAGCTCGATCGCGATCCCCTCGACCGCGAGGTCCGTGAGGGTGACCTTCTCCTGCCGGAGCACCGATTCCAGCCGGTCCAGGCAGGCGGGCAGGTCCTGCAGCCGGCGGTCGCGTACCAGGTGAAGATTCAGCATCACGAGGCCGCTCGCGCGCACCGCGTCCAGCAGGTCGCCGAGCCGCATGCGGTTGAGGGAGATCTCCGAGAACAGGTACTCCGGCAGGTCCAGGCGGTGCAGGGCATGCCAGGGAGGGACGGCGCCGAGGAGCCGCTGCCGCAGCGGTTCCGGATTCCCCCAGAGGTGCTCCCAGGGTTCCACGGGCAGGTGGGAGCCGGCGGACGAGTAGTACAAGGGGTCCGTGAAAATGGCCACGCGGCCCGTGCCGGGCTCGACCAGGGACGCGCAGACCTCGAATGCGCGGGGCAGGTCTCCCAGATGCTCGAAGACGTTGTTCGACAGGACGAGATCAAACCGGCGGCCCAGCGTGTGGGCGTCCTCGATACGCAGGGGCAGGATCGAGAACGGTGGCGCCGGCCGGATGCCCATCTCCTCGACCGCCCGCGCCAGGGCCGCCGGCCTCTGGACCAGGATGTCGATGCCCACCACCTCGCGGGCTCCCTGGCGCAGACACCAGAGCATCTCCGTCCCGGCCCCGGCCCCTACCACGAGCACGGACTTCCCCCGCGGATCGGCCAGGGGCGCCAGGAAGTGGTCGCAATGGCGCTGCCCCTCCAGGATGAACCGGAGCCGCTCCGCGTCCTCCTCCGTGAATTGTCCGTCGATCGAGGTCTCGTCCATGCTCCGTCTCCGGCGGCGGCCTACTAGGCGACCTACTATATGCCGGTTGCCCGTCAGGGATCCCAGCCCTCCTTGCGATCGGCGCCGATCACCGCTATCATGTACCCAGAAGACATTACCGATTTCCAAGCTATCCGCGACAACAGATGGTCTATGACGAAGGTGTAGAATAGGAGCCTGGGTATGAGAGCCACGACTACAACCGCAGGGGTCAAAGTGCTCACCGCAGTCGAAGGGATCTACAAGGACGGTGAAGTGGAGCTCCTGGAGCGGCCCGAGGGCCTGCGAGAGGCTCGGGTCGTCGTCACGTTCCTCCCTCCGGCTTCCACCGAGTTGTCCCGGGAAGAGGCCCGCGATCGGATGATCAGCCGCATGCGGGCAGGGATCCCTCTCGGAGGGGCGCCCTATCCCAAGCGAGAAGAGATCTACGATCGGGGCCTCAAGGCGTGAGCCGCGTCCTCATCGACTCGAACATCTTCGTCTACGCCTTCGACCCTGCCGATCCAGCCAAGCAAGAAAGGGCTCTTCGCCTCATCGAAGACGTTACCCGCGAGAACGATCTCGTCCTTTCCGTCCAGGTCCTGAACGAACTGGCCTGGATTCTCCTGCGCCAGAAATTTGGGATCGATCCCGCAGACGTCCGCGAGATCGTCGACGAGATCCAGCAAAGCGCGCGGGTGGTCCCCCTCACTTCCGATCTGACTCTGAAGGCCCTGACCTCGGGGCTCGGACATGGGCTTTCCTTTTGGGACGGCTTGATCTGGGCAGCGGCGCATCTCCATCGAGTCTCGATCGTCTATACAGAGGATTTTCAGCACGGCCGGGACGTTGAAGGCGTTCGCTTCGTCAATCCCTTTGTAGATTGAACGTCCAACGGGTCGGGGTGCGAAACGCGGATTCTACTCCTTCCAACCCTGCTCGGGATCAATCCCCAGGCCGTCGGCCAGCCGGTTGTAATAAGAAAAAAATCCCGTGATCTGAACGACGTCGTGAATCGCCGTGTCGCTGAAGCCGGCGGCGCGGAGGGTCTCGACGTCTTCTTTCGTCATCGAATGGGGCTCGCGGGCGAGCTTGACGGCGAAGTCCAGCATGGCGCGGTCGGCCACCGCGAGAGGCGCCTCGCTGTCGTGGAAATCGTTCCGCATGGCGGCCACCAACGCCTCGCCCCGCTCTCCCTGATCCGCGACCTCGGCCCGGAGGTCGTCCGAATGGGCCTGCGTTCAGTAGTGGCATTGATTGACGCGGGAGACCGCCACCGCGATCATCTCCCGCTGCACCCGGCTGAGCGGACTCCGGGGCGAGAACATCAGCTCCTCGTAGAGCTTGACGCCGATCTCCAGCACCTCCGGGCGCAGGCTCTGGATGGAGAGCACGTTGAACACCTTGCCCGCGCGGGCGAGGGCTTCGTCATAGAGGCGCCGGAGGAGGCCGGTGGCCTCCCCCGGGGCGATGGTGCGGATCCAGGCCATGCGGAGAGGATATCAAAGGAATGGGTTCTCTCTATCCAGACGACTTCCCGGCAAGGCCACTGATGATCGCCTGTGCGTATTGACTGAGGGTGAATGGCGAGTTGTCGATCTGCGATGAGTTCCAGATGAACGCGCCGGGAAGGCCCGCATTTGCGGCGACCTCGCTGGCCACCGCCGCCTGAACCTGATCCGGTGTCATCTGGCCCTGACTGGAATCCGTGCCGGCCGAGTAGCCCGGCAAAACAAACGACGCGGGATTGGAAACGCCAGTCGGCAAGGGCGGATTCGCGTCGTTGTTCGCCGTGATGGCGCCGACGAAATCAGACACGACGCCACCACCGTAGGTCTGGACGCCCATCCACTGCACCGTCTGTGACAGGGAAGGGCTTTGCTGTCCGTCAAGCGTATAGGTTGCGGTCAGACAGTCCGCCCAAAACTGCTGGTAAGGACCAAACGGGCAATACGAGATGATGTTCGTGTTCCCCCCACAAAGCATCAGCGCGAGCTGAGCAACCGTGTTCACGTCGGGACTACCGATGCCCCCGCTGAGTGCGTCCTCGTTGTCGAAATCGAAGCCCATAAGCGGGAGGGCTACCTGCAGTGCGGTAAAGTTGCGGCGAAGATGCTCAGCGGCCTTCGAGTCTGGGTTTGCGAGCAGGCTCTGAAGAGTGGTGAAGTCGTTCACTCCGCCACTGCCAATGCAGAACAGTACGGTGTCGACCGTTGAACCCGGTGCGGTCAGCGCCTCGACCAGCGGCGGAAGGTAGTTAAACGTGCTTGCAAAAACGCCGTCTTTGGCGATGACGGCATCGTTGTACATCAGCGTGCCTTCCGGATGAACATGCAGTGTCCAGAGGACGACAGTGTTGAACCCTGAGGTGCGCACATATTCGATCTGCTGTAAATTGGACGGTCGATTCGCGCCGAACAGACCGTTGCCATAGAGAATGACTCGACTCATACGTTTCTCCCTTTCGTCAGCAGTGGAACATCTCAGACCACTTAAGGTTTGGAGGCGGGAGAAGATTCGGTGTGTTGACGGGCTTCTCTCGCCGCCGCTGCGATACCTCCATCTGAGCTCCACAGCAGGCTGCCGGTTTCTTCTGGCGTACCCTCATATAAGTTCAAGTCACCGTCGTTCTCCATGGTCAAGAAATAGTTACCAGACGGGTTGCCTCCGGTTCCAGAGCACCAGAGGGCATTCCCCAATACGCTGCCGGGAGCTCCTGAGTAGACGCAGAAGTTTCCATCAGACTGTACGGCAGCGAAATAAAAGCACTGACATGGCTGATTGCTCCCGGTGCAAAACAGCGCATTACCAATAGGGTAAGGAAAGGTTCCCTTATAGGCGCAAAAGTTGCCGTCAACTTGCATAACGGCATAGTAGTCGCCGTTCTGCGACGGCAGGTAATCAGCAGACAGGCTCTGGATGTAGCCGCTTCCCGATGCAGTCGCTTGTACGAAATATCCCAGGTCACCCATAACGATCTTCCTTTCTGCGGCCAAAGTGCCGCGTAACCTGATCGCCCGATCAGGGCTGTCCATCCGTTCAGCGAAAGCGCTTTGCTTTCGTTGCCGACTGAAGGGACACAAGGCAAGGGGTATGCCAGGGATATTTCACAAGAAAATGTGTGAAATGACCGTCCCGACGCTCTCTCCCACCGTCGGACGGTACCATCCGACGGTCCGCGGCCCTGGGTCGCCGCAGGGGAGCCGAGGGGCTCCAGCCTGGAATGGCTTATGCTGTGGACGGATCCCGGACACGACAAAGAAAGGATGGTGGGACGTGGCACAACCGCAACTGAATCTCTTCCAGGTCGAAGTGACATTCCATCCCGAGGCTCTCGACTCTTCAGGGCCTCTATTTACCTATGTCTTGGATGGAGTGGTAATACCCCCAGACGAAATCATGTCGATCCCAGTTCCATCAGGGATCGCCATGATCGTCTTCAGTCTTGGCACCCAAGAAGGCTCAGAGCATGAGGCTTTCTTCCAAACCTATCCCATTCAGTGGTTCAAGACTGACTCAGAGGGCAACAAGACCAACACTCCGCTACCCATACCCGGTTCTTTCTCGTTCGAGCGGACGAGCGACAAGCTCCTGAAATTGTTCGACTTCAACGCGAACCTGTCCAAGTCGCTCATAGATACAAACCATTGGTTCAATCTCGTAGTTACCTATGATGGCAAAACCTACGGCTCAGACCCCTCGATCGTCAATCAGCCGCCTATCGACGGTTGATCAAATTGCGAAAGTCCGGATCTTTCCATAAGGGATCGAACCAGGGAAGGGAGAACCAGCGCCGATCGAAGCCGCTGTCCAGGGCTCGCTTGGCGCTGGCGAGAGCCGACGCGGTGTCGCCAATGACGGCGTAGACCAGCGAGGCCTCGAAAGCGATCTGAGGGTTGTCCGGCGCAGCCACGACGGCCTGCTGGATGCTGGCGGCCGCTTCCGCCGTCCTGCCGAGGTGGGCTTGCGCCTGAGCCTTGATCGAGAGCGTCTGCCAGAAGCCTGGAGCAGGATCCTGCTCGATCAGCTCGAGGACACGCCTGTACTGGGTCCGGGCCTCGGCCACTCGTCCTCTCAGAGCCTCGGCATCGGCCAGGTTCAGAGCCGCCGTAGCACTCTTGGGAGCCAGCGCGGCGGCCCGCCGGTGGCTCATGGCAGAATCACCGTAGCGGCCGAGGAGGAGTTGGGCAATTCCCAGATTGGAATACTCGGCAAAACCTGGACGGCGGCCGACCAGGTGGGCGTACAGCTCGGCAGCCCGGGCCGGGCTGCCAAATTCCAGCTCGAGCTGAGCCAGCAGTGTCTCGCCCGCGGGATGTTCGGGGAAGCGCCGCAGCAGATCCTCCAGATTTCTCCTCGCGGCCGGAAACTCTCCAAGACGCATCTCCATATTGGCAAGGTCGAGCGAGAATGAAACGGAGGGATGGCGCTCGACCGCGGCGCGCAACAGCTTCAAAGCCTTCTGGCGGTTGCCTCGCTGCTCGCTCAAAAGGGCCCGCCGGTGCAGAGTCAAGACATCACCGGGCAGCTTCTGCTCCAATTCACCCAAAGCCTCTTCCGCTTCATCCAAGCGGCCCGCAGGCAGGGTGGCTCCAATAAGAGTGATCAGCGGCAGTGGATCGCTGGGAGCCAGCCGGCGTGCCTGATCGATCAGATTGAGTGAACGGTCGAGGTCACCGGCATCGCGCGTTTCGAAGAAGCGGCGCCCCAAGAGACGCGCTTCCAGCAGGTAGGCGTCAACAAAGAGGGGCGATGTCTCACGAATCTGGTCCAGCTCCGCGAACAACGGCTCCAGGTCGGACGGCCGCGTTTCGTCCCACAGCCGCTGCACGCGCAGGAAGCGTTCGTAATCCTCCGCGCGCACCTGAAGACGCGAAGCTTCCGGGCGGGTCTGAAAACCTTCATATCCGCGTTTCAAATAGGTGTCCACCGCAGTGTCCAGGAGGCGGAGGTCGTCCAGCGGCACTTCGAACGTCTGGACATTGAGGAGGCTGCCGTCCGAGCCGCGGACCCGGCGCAGCACGGCAATGCATTGGTGCGGCTGGCAATCCAAAGACGAGGCCAGCACCTCGTCCGCGGCTTGGAGGCGGGCGAGCTTCTGTGGCGAAGGGTCCGGCTCGCCGGCCTCCGGCCTTCCGGACGCGAGCGCCGCGATCCCTTCCAGCGAGGATAATCCCCGGAGAGCGGCGGCTTGCAGGGCCGAGGCGGCGATGGCCACTTCTTCCCGGTCCGCGCCGAGACCAACCTCCGGACGGGCCACGGCCACGTAGAGCGGCTCGCGCGGGGAACGGAGACGCCAGGCCAGGAACAATCCCAGGGTCCCCACCAGCACCAGGACCAGGATCAGCGGCAGGTGGCGAGGATGGCGATGGCCACGGTATGGAGTGAAGGAGACGGTCCTTGCAGTCTCGGTCTCGTCCATCAAGGCCGTATCGGTGGAAGGAAGATCGGTCCAACTCTGGGGAGGAACCGCTGCATTGCCTTCTCCCAGCCGTACCAGGGCCTTGCCGGCGCTCGGAGGCCGGCGTTCGAGATCCTTCTCCAACAAAGTGTCGATCCACGCCGAGAGCGGCGCGGGGACGTTGGGAGACAGCTCGCGGACAGGCGTTTGGAGGTGGGTACAGATCTTGGCCAGAGTCTCAACCGGTGTATTCCCCTGGAACGGGGAGACGCCGGTCGCCGCCTCGTAGAGCAGGACGCCCAGGGAGAAGAGGTCCGACCGCGGGTCGAGCGGGAGGCCATTGGCCTGCTCCGGGGACATGGAACGGTAGGTGCCGACGAGGCCGCCGGTCCTTGATAAAGAGAGCGCGTTCGCTGTCGTATCCGGCGCGTAGAGCTTGGCGAGCCCGAAGTCCAGGACCATCGCGTGGACACCTCGGCCGGACTCCGTGAGGATGACGTTCTCGGCCTTCAGGTCGCGGTGCAGGAGGCCCTGGGCGTGTGCCGCCTCCAGGGCTCCTAGGGCGTCCCACGCCAGGGCGATCACCTGCTCGGGCGCGAGGGGTCCCTGCCGAAGCCGCTCGGCCAGCGTGACGCCCTCCACGTACTGGAGGACGAGCCAGTCGCCTTCCGGAGTCTCGAGCAGGTCGTGGATCCGCACGATGGCGGGGTGGTCGAGCTTCGCCACGGCGCGGGCCTCGCGGCGGAGGCGCTCGCGGCGGCGCGGATCGTCCGCACCTTCCGGCCGGATCTGCTTCAAGGCCACGCGGCGCTCCAGCCGTTCGTCCCAGGCGGCGTAGACCACGCCCATGCCGCCAGCCCCGAGCTTCCGCTCCAAGCGGTAGGGGCCGACCCGCTGGGGCTCCATGATCAGTGGATCCCGAGCTCGGTCCGGCGGATCTTGAGTCCGTGAGGGGAAACGCGCAGATCGTCGGCGGCGGCGTCCAGGTCACCGCCCGCGCGCTCCAGGGCGGACGCAATTTCGTCCCGGCTGAGCTCTGCGGCCTTGCGCACTCCCCCATGACGCTCGACCAGCGCATAGAGGGAGGTCCGCGACACGCGCAGGCGCTTGGCGGCGACGGCGAGGTTCCAGCGGCTGGAGCGCAAGGCGGTGAGGAGCTCGTCTTCCGCCACCTCCGAGACGGGCCGGTAGGCGACGCGGAGTCTGGAGGCCGGCCGCTCCTTCGATTCGATGGAACCTTGCTGAAGGCCTCCCTTCGATCGTTCGAGCCCGCCGGGCAGCTCGGCCCGCTCGGCGTCGCGGCTGCCCACCGCGATGCGGCGCGCCACGTTGCGCAGCTCGCGCACATTGCCGAGCCAGTCGTGGTCGGCCAGACGTGCCACCAGGCTCGCCGGCAGCCAGGGCTCTCTCCGTAGATCCGGATCGTCCAGCAGGTGCTCCTCTCCCATCTCCGCCAATTCCTGCCTCAGGAAGTAAATGAGCAAGCGGCCGATGTCGTCCCGCCGCTCCCGCAGGGGGGGCATCCGGATCTCGTAGCCGCGCAGGCGGTGGAGCAACGGTGCCCGAAACCGTCCCTGCGCGCCCGCCGATTCGAGGTCGGCGTCGGTGGCGGCCACGACGCGCACGTCCACGCGCTGAGCGGTCTCGGCGCCCACCGGCTGGACCTCGCCGTTTTCGAGCGCCCGTAGCAGAAGGACCTGCACCTCCGGGGGCGCCTCGCCGATCTCGTCCAGGAAAAGGGTGCCGGAGTCAGCCCGTTCGAAGAAGCCCGCCCGCCGCCGGTCCGCGCCGGTGAAGGCGCCGCGTGCCACACCGAAGAGCTCCGAAGCGGCGAGCGCCGGGGGCACGGCTCCCAGGTTGAGCGCGAGGTATGGCCGTGTCCGGCGCGGCCCGGCCGAGTGGATGGCGTGTGCCGCGAGCTCCTTGCCGGTGCCGGTCTCGCCGTTGAGCAGGACCGGCGTCGAGAGGCCGGCGACCCGCCGGATCTCCCGGCGCAATAGGGAGAGAGCGGCGCTGTCTCCCACCAGACCGAAGCGCTCGGCCTCGTGCAGCAGGGTCGGAGACAGAAAATGAAGGAGCAGCGCCACCCGGTCGGAGAGGACGATGACGGCGCCACGCTCCAGGCCGGCGGCCGAAATCTCGCCAGGGGAGGCAGCGCCGAGGACCTCGAACCGGCAGCCGCTGCCCTCCGCCACGAGCCGCACAGAGCCCGGCTCCTCGCCCGGTACCCCTTGCGGAATCAATTGAATGGGGCTGCGGCTCAGGAAGCGGTCGGCGAGCGGGCGTTCCTCGCCGCCGCCCGGTTGCGCGAAAAGAGGGGTGAGGCGCGACAGCGGGACCGCCCGGCCGGAGCCCAGGGCCGGCAGCAGGACGCGCTCCCCCACGCGACGGACGTCCGGGTACGCCAGGAGGGTGAGCGCCAGCACCCGCAGCTCCGCGAGATGGACCGGACGAGGAGCCGCCGCCTCCGTCGAGGCGCTCAGACCTCCCTCCCACTCACTCCGGGAGCTCTTCATGGGTGGGCAAAGTCTAAGAGAGGCGGACGCTCCAAAGCAAGGCGTCAGGGACGGTCCGAGACCACGACGCGGCAGCTCACCTTGTCCTTCGGCTGCGCCGTGTCCGCGGGCAGCAGGTCCGACAGGGCCGCGCTCAGGACCGACCGCACCACCCGGTTGTTGACCTTCCACTCGTAGCGATAGCCCACCAAGTCGAAATCCGGGTCTTCGGTGATCAGCGAGGTCTGCACCTCACACGTCATCACCTGCCCCGCCACGGGCTTGGCCGGCGTCAGGCGCGTCTTCACCGCGTTTGGCTTGCGGTTCTTGCGCTGGCGCTCGCTGGCCACCACCTGGAAGGGGACGTCCACGGCCAGGCCGCCGTTGATCTCGAGCTGGTAGCGCCACGTCCCGGGAGTATCCAGGTCGGCGGTGAAGAAAAAGGTTCCAAAAGCCAGCTCGTAGTCCACCGGATTCCCGAACAGGCCCGCGGACTGGCTGGCCACCTGGCGGCGGGGCGTCAGGACCCGCACGAGGAACGTGGAGCCCGCCGGCAGGTTGCGCAGGTCCACGCGCTGGCTCACGGTCTGGCGGCCTTTGACAAACGTGCCCGTGCGTTGCGCGGAGTCGAGCAGAAGGGTCAGGCGGTCCAGAATGAGGAGACTGTCGGTGGTCATGAAGAAATCCGACACATAGGAATCCCGGCTGACCGGCGGCTGCGAGACCCAGAAGCTGTCCCCCGCCCGGCACGGTCCGGCCGACGGCTCGAACCATTGGCGGTCCTTCCAGGTTTCGAAATGGAGATGGGGCCAGTTGCTGAACCCGCTGCTGCCTGTGAGACCGAGCTGGGTGCCGGCGGCCACCACCTGTCCCGGGACCACCGCCACGCTCCCCTGCCGGAAGTGCAGATACAAACCGGTGTAACCGCCACCGTGATCGATCATCACGTAATTGGCCTGATTCCCCTCGACCCATTCGACGTTCATGTCCGGCTCGCCGTCGTGGGTTTCGATCACCGTGCCGCCGAGCGCCGCGAAGACCGGCACGCCGACCGCCTGCTCGCGGAAGCTCCGGATGACCGAATCGTGCCCCTGGTGGCCGTCGTAGGTGTAGCCGGTGCAGTCCCAGTCCCGGATGCGATCGCGGGCCGGATCCTGATCGGTGAAATTGGTGATGAACAGATCCCGGCCGAGGATTCCGGCCTGGGGGAAGAACGGCAGCAGGAACGGAGCCCCGTCTTCCTTTGCGCCGCCGCGCTTCTCCTCATACTCCGCGACAGCCGCCCGGATGTGCGCGAGTTGCTCCGCGGAAATCGCATCCCGGGGCGCCGGGATCTCCACCAATGCCGCCAGCCCGCCGGAGGCCGCCGCCACGGGAGAGGCGGCCAGGAAGAGAGCGAGCGCTGCGATGCCACCGCGAAGATCTTGACGTGTCATGAGGAACCTCCTCGATTTTCCATTCTACCGCGGATCGCTTGGAACCAGTTGATTTCAACGGCGAAGCCGGTACCCTGCACAGAGACCAGGTCATGGTGAGCTTCGGTGGAGGAGATATTGACGGTATCGTCAAGATTTCCTTTAATGAGAAAGACGAGCTTCCTTGCACGCTGCAAGGGCCGCTGTCCGCCAAAGTGTCCAATCGGCGGACGTTCCAGTGGGGAGGAGCGCCAAAGTGCTCGATCGGAAGCCGTTCCGCTTCGAGCGCCGGCAAGCCCGTTTCCCAAGAAGAGGGACCGGACGGCTCCGGCATCGCACGCTTGGAAACCCGGAACGAGCTCAGCGGACGCCGTAGTAGTAGGGTGGCAATCTGCGCGCTGCTAAACTGAGAGGCCATGCCCCTCAGCCAGCGTCCGGCCGTGCGCAAAGTGTTCCTCAGCTCGACCGCCCGTGACCTCGGTCCGCACCGGGAGGCTGTCTTCCGGGCGATCTCGGGGTTGGACGGCTTTCAGTGCGTCCGCATGGAGGACTTTGGCGCCCGCGACTGGGAGGCGGACGCCTTCTGCCGTGCCCGCGTCGCGGAGTGCGACGTCTTCGTTGGGTTGATCGGGCATCTCTTTGGCAGCTCCCCTCCGGACCAGGAGACCTCCTTCACCGAGAGGGAACATGACGCGGCGGCCGATTCCGGAGTGCCGCGCCTCCTCTTCCTGGCCTCCGACGACCTGCCGCTACCGCCCTCTCTGCGGGAGCCGGACAATCTCTGGCGTCGGCAACTGGCCTTTCGCGAGCGCATCCGCAAGGAGCGGATCGTCGCGTTCTTCGCCTTTCCCGACCCTCTGGCGACGCAGGTCGTAGCAGCCCTGCGCAATCTGGAGCGGGAGCTCGGGGAGAGGAAGCCTCCATCCGCGGAGTCCACCACGAGGGTCCAGGTCGTGGGCTCCGGCGCCGCCGCCGTCGGTCCTGGGGCCGTCGCGGGCGGCGACGGCAGTGTGGTTGCCGGCGGGGATCTCCACGTCCATCTGCAGGCCCGGCGTCCCGGAGCCGATGAGGCAACCCTCCGCACAACCTATCT
>CAXTNS010000054.1:17553-17821 GCA_964245465.1 uncultured Thermoanaerobaculia bacterium | reverse complement strand
CCCGCGAGCACTACGACACGTTCGAGTGGCTGAAGTAGGGGCGGCCCCACGTGGCCGCCCCTACAGGATCACCAGTCTCCCCTCGCGGACCTCGACTTCCCCGTTCCCGGCCGCCCATTCCAGGACGCGGTCCATCCGCTCGCGAATCGCGGGCGTCACCTGTCCGTAGCCCAGGTAGGCGGCGACGGCGTCGATGATCTCGTCCTTCTCGTGCTCGACGCCCTTCCCGGCGAGCGCCAGGACGGTCCGCATCAGGAACACGAAGTCA
>CAXTNS010000054.1:10014-17543 GCA_964245465.1 uncultured Thermoanaerobaculia bacterium | reverse complement strand
GTCATAGCGGCCGAAGGTGGGGGTGGCCCCGGTCAGGAGGTCTCCCTTGCGGGCGAGGATCCGGCGCGCCAGGGCAGCCTCCACGTGAGCTTCGAGACGGGCGCGGATGCTGCGGCCGAACTTCGGACAGCCCAGCCGGGCGGCGACCTTGCGGACCAGCTCCTCGCGGGTCATCTCGCCCGAGCCCCAGCAGGACTGGCGGACGGTGGTCAGGATGCGCTCGGAGATCTCCTCCGCCGGCCCCGTCCCCACGACGGTGGCCTCGATCCCGGAACGGTCGGCCCCGATGCGCTCCAGCAGGTCCGCGGCCGGCTCATACCCGCCGCCATTGATTCCATCCCTGACATCCAGGCGCGCGAGTTCGGCCTCCGTGGGCACCAGCTCGCCGCGCAATGCCCGTGTCAGAATCGTGCGCCGCAGCTTCTCGGCCCGCTCCGCCGCGGTCGCCGCGCGCTCCTCGGCCGCGCTGGCGAAGGCGAGGTGATCCTCGATCCGCCGCACGATCTCGTGCTGCTCGGCGAGCGGCGGCACCGGCACCGGCATCGTCTGCAGCCGCGAGACGTTGATATTCGACTGGTTGCTGCAGTCCGTCCGCACCGTCCGCGCCCAGCGCCGGCCCCAGGGCGAGTTGATCCACGCGCAGAGATAGCGGCTGGAGATCAGATCCTCGTCGCACTCGATGCGCACCAGGTACGAGGCGAAGACCGCTTCGAGATCCAGATCGAACACGGCGGCCTTGCCCACCAGCTCGGCGCTGTTCGTGCGGTTGAACAGGATGTCTCCCCGCCGGACCCGGTAGACGGGGAGCTCGGCCTTGCCGCGGGCCACGTACTTGAGGTCCGACGCGTCCATCCGGCCGTCGCGGATGTTGACCATGCGGAGCATGGGGACGCCCTCGCGCGCCTTCGCGTCGGCTTTGACGGAAAGGCCGTACTGGGCGCGGCGGATCAGGTCCTGGAGGGCCACGAGGCTCCAACCCTCGGGCACCTCGGGCTCCTCCAGCGGCTCCGGTACCTCCCAGGGCTGGGCGGCCAGATTCTTCGGTCGCCGCGGCGCCCGCCGGTCGAACGCCTCCGCCTCGCGGCACGCCTCCTCGTAGGCACGCCGGCGGGTTTCGAAGGCGCGGTCCAGCCGGCGGCTGAACGGTTCTGCGGAACCGGGCTGCGCCTCGCGCCACTCCTCCGTCAGCCGGCCCGAGTAGGCGGCGGCGAGCATGGACTGGCGGAAGCGGCGCAGGGTGGCCGGTACGCGGGCGATCTTCTCCAGCGAGCGCCGCTCGGCCGCCCGCAGCTCTCCTACCCTCTGGACGATCCTCTCCTGCTCGGCGCGGGGAGGGATCGGCAGGACGGCACCCGAGAGGAAGTCCTTGAAGCGCAGGTTGCGCAGGTTCGTGGTCTGTGTCTGGTACTCGTTGAGAGCGCCGCCGAGATAGAGACCGGTGAGGACCAGGTGCACGAAGGCGGGATCGATCTCGCGGTGGATCCGCACCTGGCGGCAGAAGTTCGAGCAGATGAGCGGCGCGTCGGCCCGCCGGAGGGTCTCCTCGTCGATCAGCACCGCCCGGCCCACGGGCTGGCTGACGCCGCCGCCCGAGATCTCGATCACGAGGTCTCCCGCCCGGAGCTGCCGCTTGTCGAGGCTCGCGCGCCGGACGGCCCGCAGCTCGGCGGTCGCGCCCTTGTCGCGCTCCCACTGGCGGAAATCCGTACCGCGGATTACGCGGACCCGCACGAGGTTCGGGTCCTCGTCAGCCGCCCCCGGGTCCGCGCCCCACTCGCCGCCGAGCTTGTGGACCACGATCTCTTCGAGCGTGGCCTCGGCCCAACCCTCCGGCAGATCGGCTCGGCGTCCGGAATCCCAATCGGAGAGGGCGCTCGTCACGAGCCACCACCCTGGATGACGCGCGGCCGGCGCGGCTCGACTTCGTTGTTCAACAGATCGATGATCGCCGACAGGTCCTGCACCGCGCTCTCCAACTCGGCGATCGCCTCCGTCGCCAGCTCCTCCGGCTCCGGCAGCTCATCCTCCAGCGACTCTTCCTTGAGCCACTTGAGGCCGTCGATCTTGAAGTCGCGGGCGCGCACCTCGGCGATCGAGAACGAGCGCCAGCGGTCCTCGCGGGAGTCGCCCGCCGAGCGGCGCGAGCGGCCGTTGGGATCGAGACCGTAGCAGGCCTCGAACGCGGCCAGATGAGCGTGGGTCAGAGGGCGGTCCTTTTTCGTGATCCGCGGCACGTTGGTGCGAGCATCGTACACCCAGACGGTCTCGGTTGGATTTCCCTTGGTGAAGAAAACGACGTTCGTCTTCGTTCCGGCGCTGTACGGGGTGAACGTGCCGTTGGGCAGCCGGAGCACCGTGTGCAGGTCGCACTCCTGGGTGAGGATCTTGAACACCTCGCCCGCCTGGTCGGCGAACAGGCAGTTGTCCGGCACCACCACGGCGGCCCGGCCGCCGGGCTTGAGCAGAGTGATCACGTGCTGGAGGAAGTTGAGCTGCTTGTTCGAGGTCTTCACCGGGAAGTCCTCGCGCTTCGGCACCTGGTTCGCCCCCTTGTTGCCGAACGGCGGATTGGTGAGCACCACGTCGAACCGGCGCTCCTCGGGCTCCTCGTAGATCGAATCGCCGAAGCGGATCTCGGGCTCCAGGCCGTGAAGGAAAAGGTTCATCAACGCCAGGCGGCGCGGCCGCTGCACGAGCTCCTGGCCGAAATAGGTGCCGCGCCGCGACCGTTCGATCAGCTCCGGATGGACACCGTCCTCCCGCGTCTCGCTGAGCAGCCATTCGTGGGCCACCACCAGGAACCCCGCCGTGCCGCACGCGGGATCGCAGATCGTCAGCTCCGGGACCTCGCGGGGATCGGGCCGCACGCAGTACACGATCGCCTGGATCAGCCGGCGCGGCGTGAAGTACTGCCCCGCGCCCTTCTTGCCTTCGCTCGCCGCCTTCTCCAGCAGGCCTTCGAAAACGGCGGCTTTCAAGTCCACCTCCAGCGCGGTCCACTCCGTCTCGTCGATTAGATCGATCAGGCGCTTCAGGTTCGCCGCCTTGCTGAAGCGCGACTCCGCGTCCTTGAAGATGTCCCCCAGCAGGCCCGGCTGCCGCCCCAGGGCGCGCAGCAAGCCCGCGTAGTGTCTGGTGAGCGTCTCGCCCTGCTGGCGTTCCAGAGCCGGCCACGAGCAGTCGACCGCGCCCTCCTGCGGCAGCGCGACCCGGCTCAGATCGATGCTCCTCTCGTTGGCCATCTTGAGAAAGAGCAGATACGTGATCTGTTCAATGTAGTCGCCGTAGTCGATGCCGTCGTGCCGTAGCGTGTGGCAGAAACCCCAGAACTTCTGGACGACATCACTCATACGCTGGACCTCGCCTTGCGATGTTAAAGAGGAAGGAACGCAACGGGCTCGTATCGTAGCTGATCCCGCAGCGAGAATGAAGAGCGTGCGCAGAGGAGGGAAATGAGCGGACGGCGGCAGACCGCCCGTTCGCCCCAGTCGTTTGGAGTTCTTTTTGGACGCGACGAGAAGACCGCCGGTGCCCGCTTTCCAAACTTCACGCCGGCCAGCACGTTTCGTATACCATTCCCTCGTGCACACACAGTGGGGGATCGGAGCCGCCGGAGAGGCTCGGTCCGTACCGGCTGCACCAACCGCTGCCTGCGGCGGGAGGCCCGCAGGCCGGGTCCATTCTCTCCCCTGTCCACCAGACCTTCCGCGAGGGGGTACCTCCGTGCCCTCAGAACCTCCGGAACCGTGGTATCCTATCCGCCTACGAATTTCGAGAGCACTGGAGACGTCCGTGGTATGTCCGCTCCGCGGAGCTTGACGCTTGGCGTCCGACAAAAAATCTCCTGACGGGGCCGGGCGCCAGCCGGAGGAGAGCCCCTCGCTTCCCCTCGGGAGCACCCTGCACGAGGGCTGGCGTGTCGACGGGGTGCCGCCCGCACCGCCAGATGAAGGGGCGGACGCTCCTCCGGCCGTGGGTGACACTCCGGCCGTGGGCGACACCCTGGGCGGCTACCGCATCCTCGGCCGTCTCGGTGCCGGCGGCATGGGACAGGTCTTCCGCGCCCGGGACAGCGATCTCGAACGCGACGTCGCGCTCAAGATCCTCCAACCGGCACTGACCCGCCAGCCCCACGCCATGAGCCGTTTCCGCCGTGAGGCGCGGCTGCTCGCGGCGGTCCACCACCCCAACATCGCGACCCTCTTCGGCATGGCCGAAGACGGCGGCGTCCGTTTCCTGGTGATGGAGCTGGTGGACGGGGAGACCCTGGCACAAAAGCTCGCCACCGGCCGGCTGGCCGTGCCGGAGGCTCTCGGCGTCGCCCGCCAGATCGCGGCCGCCCTTGAGGCCGCCCACCGCAAGGAGGTCGTCCATCGCGATCTGAAACCCGCCAACGTCATGGTGTCGCCCGAGGGCTGGGTGAAGGTGCTCGACTTCGGTATCGCCAAGGTGATGTCCGGCGAAGGGGACAGCGCCGCCGGGTCCGAGGAAACGCACGCGCAGGGGGTGCTCGGGACGGCGCCCTACATGAGCCCCGAACAGTTGTGCGGGCTCAAGGCCGATTGGCGCACCGACGTCTGGGCCTTTGGCTGCGTCCTCTTCGAGCTGGCCACCGGGAAGCGTGCCTTCGTCGGGAAGTCCCGTACGGACCTCGTACGCGCCATCCTCGATGCCGAACCGCCATGGCGCGAGTTGCCGGCTCCGGTCGTGGTCCTGTTGCGCCGGTGCCTGGCGAAGGATGCCGGTCTGCGCCCGCCGATGAGCGACATCCGCACCGCGCTCGAGGAGGCACTGGCGAGCCCGCCGCCCACCCGCCCGCGAGCCTCGGGCCCGGCAGAGCTCTCCTCGACGACCCTGCCGATCGATTCGGTGCCCTTGGGCCACCTCGACAGCCTGGGTGAATCCACCCTGATGGAAAAGATCACCGCTGGGGAACCGGTGCACCCTGCCCGAAAGACCCGGCGCGTGGTGTTCTGGGCAGCCCTGGCGCTTCTGGTGCTCACCGCCGCCGGTTTTGCCGCCTGGCGCTGGAGCTCCGCCCGCTCCTCCCCGCTGGCGGCGGTCGATTCCGTCGTGGTCATGCCGAGCCGCCTTCTGGGCTCAGGGCAGGCCCCCTACCTGCCGGACGCCATCGCCCAGACCCTGTCCAGCGACCTTGCACAGATCGAGGGAGTGACCGCCAAGATGCCGCCCACCAGCTTCGACGTCGCGCGCCTGGGCGGCGATCTGAGCCGGGTGGCCGACGCCTACGGCGCCGAGGCCATGGTGCTGTCGACCGCTGGCGTCGAAGCGGGGCGTCTCGCTCTCAACCTGCAACTGGTCAACGCCAGGAACCGCAATCTCTTGTGGAGCCGGCAGTTTCAGGGGGCTCCCGGCTCCCACCTCGAGCTCGCGCGGCGGGCGGCGGCCGAGTTGCACCGCGCCCTGCGGCCCGCGGCTCCGGCCCTCCCGGCGTCCCGGCCGCTCGACCCGCGGGAGGAGCGGTTGGTACAGGAAGGGCGCTACTACGCGAACCTGTATCGCAACCGCGGCCAGATCGACGACCGGAACCGCGCGCAGGCCGCCTTCGAGAAGGTGCTGGCCGGGAACCCCACGCGTGCCGACCTGGCGGGTGAGATCGCCATGCTCTACGCGTTCGGACTCGATTTCGGCATCTCGATCCTCGAGCTGCAGCCGGAGATCCGCCACTGGGCCGAACGCGCTCTGGCTGTCGATCCCCGTTGTGGCAAGGCGTGGGCCGCCCTTGCCTTCCTTGAGGGATTGGAGCAGAAGGAGGGCTTCCGCCGCTGGATCGAATATCTGCTCAAGGCGGCGAGCTACGATCCTTCCGATCCCTACGTCGCCAACCGGCTGAGCTTCCCACTGAGCTTCCTCTCCGTCCGCCTCGCTCTCGTGGCGGACAAGCACGCCCTGGAGATCGACCCGCTGATGTTGATCGCACGGATCTTCACGGCCATAAGGCTGACGGAGCTCGGCCGGTATGACGAGGCTCTGGCTGAAATCGACCAGACCTTGGCCCTCGAGCCTGGAATGCCTTACGGCCTGCTGATCAAGGGCTTCGTGCTGTGCGAGAAAGGTCGGAACCGCGAGGCCCTGGCTCTGGTCAAGGAACAACTCGAGCCGCTCGCCAGTCAAGGCAAGCTCCACCCAGGCTGGGTTGCAACGCTGCGCGACTCGGCCCTCTTCGCCGAGGCTTCCGAGCAGGGGGACACGGCCACGGCGGAGGCGGCCGCCCGGCGCCTCATCGCGGCGGCCCGCGGCGAGACCCCCTTTCCCCGCTGGGCAATGTTCACCAGCGACGTGACCGGCCTACTGGTGCACTGGGGCCGCAAGGAGGAGGCGCTCGACTTGCTCCTCTCTCGCAGCCGCAAGGAGATTTACGAGCCGTACGAGCACTTTCTCCTGCCCGACCTCAAACGGCTGCGCGACGACCCCCGCTTCCGCGACGATCCCCGACTCAAGGAGGTCTACGACCAGGCCCGCGCCAGCTTCGAGGAGATCCTTGCCATTATCGAAGAGGCGCGCAACAGGGGAGAGCTCCCCACCTATCTCGAAGAGCCGCTCGCCGATCTCCTGAAGAGCGTCCGAGAGGCCCGATCGTCCCAAGGCTGATCCTTTCCATGCCCTACCAGCTTTCCCTGATCGAAGGTTGCCGTTGGCTCGCGCCGGCAGCGCTCCAGACCCCCCGGGGCCCGCTGAATCTTCTCGACCCGCCCGGCCGGGCCATCCAACGCCTGCTCGAAAGGGGGGCCCCCGAAGAGAAGCTCGCCGCCGCTGCCGCCGAGGAGGGCGGCTACCCGGCCGTGCGGCAGCTCTACTCCCTTCTTTTCACTCTGCACGAGCGGCTCCTCCTCTGCCGGACGGTCTCCCTGGGCCCGACGGCCTTCCTCAGGAGCGTGCCCCTTTCTGCCGCCTGCCGTTTCAGTGCCGGCCGCGCCGACGCCGGGGCTCGCCACGCTTTGTCCCGTTTCGCGCTGCTGCGCCCGCTCGCCGGCCGTCTTGCGCTCGAGTCCCCCTTGGCCCTGGCGCGCGTGGCCCTCGGCGGCCCGGAGGCGGCGCTTCTCGTCGCGGAGCTCGCGCGTCCCCGCGATATCGCGGAGCTCTCGGCTGCCACCGGCCTCCCGGAAAAAACGGTCCTCCCGGCGCTCGACCTGCTGGCACACGCGGGCCTCCTCGCGGAGGCTGACGAAGCGTCACCGGCCCTGGCCGCGTGGGAATTCCACGATCTTCTCTTTCATGCCCGCAGCCGTCTCGGCCGTCACGACGGCGGCTATGGCGCCACGTTCCCCGGCCGCGGCCGTTTCACACCGCTCCCGGCGCTCAGGCCGGCGGGTGAGGGAGAAACGGTCCTCCTCCCGCGGCCCGGCCTCGCGGGCGGCACCGAGACGGGCGACCTCCCCTTCACCCAGGTGCTCGAGGAACGCCGCTCCCGGCGCACGTTCGGTGAGCCGCCGATCTCGCTCAACCAATTGGGAGAGCTGCTCTACCGCGCCGCCCGCGTCACCGGGACGTCCGCCTCCGGCGAGTAC
>CAXTNS010000054.1:0-10004 GCA_964245465.1 uncultured Thermoanaerobaculia bacterium | reverse complement strand
GTACGAGGTGGCCCGTCGCGTCTATCCGGGTGGCGGCGCCGCCTACGAGATCGAGGTCTACCTGGCCGTCGGTCGTTGCGGGGGATTGGATCCGGGCCTCTACCACTACCGGCCCCTCGCGCATGAGTTGGAGCGGGTGTCGGGACCGGCGGCGGAGGTCACCCGCCTTCTCGAAATCGCGCGCCCTTCGAGCCAGGCCGCCGGGCCGGTGCAGGTGCTCGTCCTCCTCGCCGCGCGGTTCCAGAGGATGTCTTACAAGTACGAATCAATGGCCTATGCCACGATCCTCAAGGATACTGGCGTTTTGCTGCAGACGCTTTATCTGGTGGCCACGGCCCTGGGCCTCGCCGCCTGCGCGCTTGGTGGCGGGGATGCGGATTCCTTCGCCCGCGCCGCCAACACCGATCCCTGGGCGGAGGCGACGGTGGGGGAAATGGTGCTGGGAAGCCGAGGATGAGGATGATCCTTACCTGATTCTCCCGGTTCAACCAGGCGAAGTCACGACCTGGAGCCACGAGCCGGAACTGTCTAGTGAGGCCAGCATTCGATGGGGTCCCCTTTAGATTTGTCTATTCCCCACCGGGCGCGGAGCTCTTCGTGCAGCTCTTCTTCCGTAATGATGAAGCCTTGCCGCGCGGCGAGGTCGACCAATTTGCCTTGAGCCTTCCTCACCTCTTCCTGCCACTGGGGATCGCTGCTGACGAGGTCGACGAATTTCTTGGCATCTTCCGCGGACATGACTTCCTCCCTCTGGGATAGGCCGCCAGTAATCGCGATGAATTGAGCTCAACGAGAGAAAAAACTCTAGCGCACTTTCAGATCAAAAGGAAGACCGGGTTCATCTCGCCTTCGCTCCTTGGCTGCTGGAGCCACCCCATCTCCACCGGGACGTCGTAGAGCCGCCCGGGCGCGAAGCGCGGCCAGAACGGGCGCAGACCCGGGACGACCACCTTGACGGCCGCGAGCCCGACATCGGGCCGGGTCTGGTCGAGGACCAGCATTTCCAAGTCCCGAGCGCGGGCGAGCTCGGCGCAGGCCAGCACCTCGTCCCGCAGATCGCGCCCCGGAGGGCGAGGGAAGTCTTCGTCGCGCCGGAGCGATCCCGGCGCGGGCTCGAGATAGGGAGCCTCGCCGACCGGTTCGCTCACGACCTGCCACTTGCGGCCGTGCACGAGACCGGAGAGACCCTGGCTCATCTCCGTGAGCGCCCGCCCCAGGGCGATCCCGGCGTCGAAATGGGCGCCGAAGCCGAGCAGGAGATCCAACTTTTCCGGTCCCGCGGCGTGGGAGACGGCGGCGAAGGTGGGAATCCCGAAATCGCTCGTTAAATCGAGCACCGTCACCTCGCGGCCGAGGCCGCGGTAGAGATCGAGGAGGGCCGTGAATTCGAGGCGGCCGAAGCTCGCCACGTCGACGCCTGGGCGAAGAAGGCGGTTGAACCACCAGATTCCCACGGCATCGCGCTCCACGAGCTCGAGGAAGCCTTGGAGGATGGCCTCTTCCAGGCAGTTGCCTGCCGAGCCGCCGTTCGAGTCGGCGCGGCAGAAGCGGTGGTCTTCCGGCAGTGGAGCGCCGAAATAGCAGCAGGCGGTGGGCAAGTAACGGAACCGGTTCCCGGTCAGTGACCAGAGGGGGGACCACTCCACGGCGCGCTCGCGGTCGAAGGGCTCGGGCACCCAGACCGTGGACCAGCCGGGGGCGTTCCAGCGCTGTCGCTCGCGGAGCTGGGCCTCGCTGAAGCCCAGGAAGAGCACGGGATCGACGGCGTCGTCCCCGAGGTCGGCCTGGCGGGCGGTGAGGCGCGGCTCGTTCCCCTGGTAAACGCCGCAGTACCGTTCGAGGGCCTCGCACAGGGCACTGGCGCGCGCCTGCTCGGCCGACAGGCCTTTTCCCCAGCTCTGGTCGCGCTGTCCCTTGCGCAGAGCCTTGCCGCCGCTGTGGATGGGAGCGAAGTGGCCGGCGGCCTGGACGCGCACAGCCCCCGCGTCTGGGCGTCGGGCGCTGGGCTGAAACGGACCTTGGACGTCGCCGTGATCGCGCACCCAGGCGACGAGGCCGGTGAGCGGGCTCACGTGGTGAGCCAGCCGTTGCCAGGTCTCGTCCGGCGGCACGATCCGGTAGCCGCCATCGGCTGCCGGACAGCGCTCGGCTCCTTGCAGGACGATGGGCGGGGGAAGCCGTGCGGGTTCTGGCTCAGGGGCACCGCAATGAGGGCAGTAGGGACGGCGCACGACCCGGTGCTCGGCGGTGGCCAGGGAGCGCGCGTCGACGGTGGCGATGCGATCGGAGAGCGGCGGGTCGGCGGCGCCCAGGAAGCGGAGAACCTGCGCCGCCGCGGCATGGAGCGCCAAGCCGACCGTGACCGGCAAGGCCGGGAGCGGCACCTCGGGCGCCAGGGCCTCCCCTTCCGGGGCCAGCAGCCGGCGGTAGGGACGGTTCTGTTCCAGCCGCGCGGCGAGACAGGCCCAGCAGGCGGACTCCGGCGGTCGGAACAGCGGACCGATCCAGGCCACCGCTCCCACCGGCCTGACCAGCAGCCAGGGCCGGCCGGCCACCCGGCTCCGGCGGTCGATTTCGGCCAGTGCAGGATCGAGATAGTCCTCCGTCAGTACCACCAGCAGGCCGCCTTCGGCCTCGCCGTTCGCCACCAGGACCCCCGAGGCCGCGAGGAGCGCGGCCAGCGGATCCGGGGAGAGCGCGCCCAGGGCGACGACCTCCACGGTGGTCTCCCGCAAGGGGTTCGAGAAGGTCTCGGCATCGAAGCCCGCGCTGTCGCGAAAGACGGCGAGATCCGCGGGGAGGGGCTCCACGTCTCCTTCGGTCAGACAGCCCTTCTCCTCCAGAAAAGACAGTCCGAATCGCACGTCGAGCACGGTGGCGCGCTCCGAAAGCGCGTCGGCGATCTCGCTTTCGGTGAGGGTGCCCTCGAGGTGGGGGAGGAGCAGCGGGATCAATCTCCCGCTGAACACTTCGTGCCCGTCCTCGGAACGCAGGATGACGAGGTCCGGCATCGCCACGTCGGCCCGCAGGTGGGCCTTGAGCTTTGGCTTGCGGAACATGGCGCGGGATCGTACCAGAGGGGGAAGTGCCGGCCTCATGGATGCGATCCTGTCCAGGTCGGGCTGAAAACGAAAGACGCCCCGAGGGGGCGTCTTCCAGGACCGTCTTTCTCAGAGGACCGGCTTGCCTTAGTCGTCCACTTCGACCTTGAGGGTCTGGGCGAGGAAGCTGCCGTCGGCCTGGCGGGTGCCGCGGCCCTCGGCCCGTACCGGCCGGTTGCGGGACACGGCGGTGGCCACCTGGCTCAGGTTGAGGAGGTCGCCCCGGGCGCTCCACTGCGTCGCGCCGTTGACCGTGACGCGGATGCCGCCCGCGAGGTTCAGGGTGTTGCCGCTGACCGAGAGGACCCGGGCCTCGAACTCCGACGTGCCGGCAGGACGCGGATTGTCGTTGCCACCCCGGCGGCCACCGCGGTTGTCGCCCGCCGGATCGTCATTGCCGTTGCCATTGCCCCGTCCACGGCGCTGGCGGTTGTTGTTGTTGTCGTCGGCGCTGTTGCCACCATTGTTGCCACCCCGGTCGTCACCGGCGGGGTCGTCGGCGCCGTGGCGCTTCTCGCCGGTGATGGAAGAGTCGGTCACGCTGCTGGTGGCCGCCACGGGGGCGCTCAGGTCGTCGAAGGCCGGCTCCGTGGGGCTCGAGCTGTTCGAGCAGCCCACGGCTCCCAGGGCCAGCGTCGAGAGGGAGAGGGTCAGGATATAGGGAAAACGGAAACGAGCCATAGGACCTCCTTGTTTCAGGGGCGGCGGGTTCCAGGTGACTCCCGGGGATCCGGGCCGCCCGATTGGCTTCAGTCCTATGAGACAGGCGAAGAGGCCGGCGGGAACAACGAATTTCGATTCAGCCGCGTCGAACCGTCCGCCGGGCGCTCGGGAACCTCCTTTGAGTCCGGAGGACCTCCCGCCGGCCCCGGCGGAAGCCTCGCCACCCCCGGCGGAAGCCTAGCCACCCACGGCGGAAGCCTCGCCACCCGCGGCGAAAGCTTCGCCACCCGCGGCGGAAAGCTCGCCGACCCCGGCGGAAAGCCCGCCACCCGCGGCGGAAGCCTCGCCGACCCTGGCGGGAGCCTCGCCACCCCCAGCGAAAGCCTTGCCGATCCCGGCGGAAGCTTCGCCACTCGCGGCGAAAGCCTCGCCACCCTCGGCGGGAGCTCCGCCACCCACGGCGAAAGCCTCGCCACTCGCGGCGGAAAGCCCGCCACCCCTGGCGGACGTTCCGCCGTGGTCAACGGACCTTCCGCCGGGCGCTCCGGTTCGAGTTTTCCTCCTGAAACACGGCGGCCACCCGCGCCGACGGGTCCCCCGGCCCCAAGGGGACTCCGGTTCCGCGCTCCGGGCCTTCCGCCCTCCTAACCGCGCAGGCGCCGGGCGAGTTGCTCCGCCCGCTGCTGGTTGACGGTCTCGGCCGAGGGGGCGGCGATCTCGCGGCGGACGGTGGAGGCGACCTTCAGGTCCCGTTCCGGCGGGGCGAGGGAGCGGTCGTTGACGGCGTCCCAGGTCTGGCTCACCACGATGGCCTCCAGGTTCTGCAGGCGGTCGAGGATGACCTCCCGCTCCCTCTGCAGAGCCGCCACCTCTTTCTCCAACTCGCCGGTGGACACGCCGAGGGTCTTCTGCTTCGCCCGCACCCGCACCCAATCCCGGAGCACTCCCGCGAGAATGGCGACGACGGGAATCAGCACCCAGGCCTGGAACTCGAACATTTGGAAGCCTCCTTGTCCTCGACATTCTAGCGCCTGGGCTGTCCCGCCTTCCCCACCCTGCTACACTTCCCGGATACGCACATGATCACCAGCAGGTTTTCACCTCCGATCCCCGTCGCCCCCGACTGGTCTCCCACGTCGTGGACGGCGAAGCCCGCGCTCCAGCAGCCGAAGTATCCGGACCCGGCGCGGCTGGAGGAGGTGCTGCGCGAGCTGGCCACCCTGCCGCCGCTCGTCACCTCCTGGGAGATCGAGCGCCTGAAGGCGCAGCTCGCCGAGGCGGCGCGCGGCGAGCGCTTCCTCCTCCAGGGGGGAGACTGCGCCGAGAGCTTCGACGAGTGCACCTCGGACTCCATCGCCAGCAAGCTCAAGATCCTCCTCCAGATGAGCCTCGTGCTCGTCCACGGCGCCCGCCGCCGGGTGATCCGCGTGGGCCGCTTCGCCGGCCAGTACGCCAAACCCCGGAGCGAGGACCTGGAGACCCGCGACGGCGTGACCCTGCCCTCCTATCGGGGCGACCTGATCAACCGCTCGCCCTGGTCGGCCGCCGACCGCACGCCCGACCCGGCGCTCCTGCTGCGCGGCTATGAACGGGCCGGGCTGACCATCAACTTCATCCGCGCCTTGATCGAGGGCGGCTTCGCCGACCTGCACCACCCCGAGTACTGGGACCTCGCCTGGGTGACCCACTCGCCCTACGCCGAGGAGTACAACCGGCGGGTGGCCGCCATCCGCGACTCGCTCCACTTCCTGGAGTCGCTGGCCGGCCGGCAGACGGAGGAGATGAGCCGCGTCGACTACTTCACCTCTCACGAGGGGCTCCACCTCCACTACGAGCAGGCCCAGACGCGGCAGGTGCCGCGCCGGCCCGGCTGGTACAACCTGTCGACCCACTTCCCGTGGATCGGCATGCGCACGGCCCAGGCGGGCGGCGCCCACGTGGAGTACTTCCGCGGCATCGCCAACCCCATCGCCGTCAAGGTGGGCGCGGCCATGGCGCCGGAGACCGTGCTGGAGCTGGCCGAGGTGCTCGACCCCCACCGCGAGCCCGGCCGGCTGACCTTCATCCACCGCTTCGGCCACAAGAAGATCGCCGCCGGCCTGCCGCCGCTCATCGAGACCCTGCGCCGGGCGGGCCGGACCGTCCTCTGGGTGTGCGACCCCATGCACGGCAACACCGAATCCGTGGCGGGCGGTCTCAAGACGCGGCGCTTCGGCCACATCCTCTCCGAGCTCGAGCAGGCGTTCGACATCCACGAAGGCATGGGCTCCTACCTGGGCGGCGTCCACTTCGAGCTCACGGGCGACGACGTCACCGAGTGCATGGGCGGCGCCCGGGACCTCACCGAGGAGGACCTCCAGCGCGCCTACCGCACGCAGGTGGACCCCCGCCTCAACTACGAGCAGGCCTTGGAGATGGCGCTGCGCATCGCCAACCGGATGGGCCGGGCACGGGGCTGAGGCTTCCGCCCCGGTAGCCTTATCGTGGAGCTTTCAGGAGCTCCTGAAGCTGCTCCTGCAGACGGCCGCCGATCTGGTGGGAGCCTCTGGCCGTGATGAGCATCTCGAACAACTGATCGGCGTAGCGGTCCGGTTCCGGTGCTGGTTGAGCCCGGCTGACCTCCAAAGCCTCCCGCAGTTGTTCCTCGGCGGCTGCCCGATCGCCCCTCTCCTGATAGATCATCGCCAGCCACTGGCGATTTGCGATCCATGTGGGTGCCAACCGAACCGACTCCCGCAGAAGGGCAAGCACGTCGCGATCGCCGGCAAGCTGGCGCAGCGCAGCGGCCTCGAGCAGGAGCGCAGCCGCCCGGACGTCGGCGGACGCTTGCCCCGGTGCCAGCTCCTCGCAGAGACGGACCGCCTCGCGCAGGGCTTCCGGGTCCATCAGCTCGTAAATACAGCAGTAGGCAAGCCAAAGCCTGGCGGAGCCGTTCTCCGGTTCTGCCGCGAGCATCTCCCGCAACAGCTCCGCGGCTCGAAAACCGTCGTGGCCCGGTTCGAGGTTGAGCAGCGCCAGCTCGAGGTGCTCGCCGCTGGTGATGGTCCTTGTGCGCAGCTTCGTCTCCAGCTCCGCCATGCGCTGGCGTTCGCCAGGGGCCGCGTGTCCAAGTGTCGTTGTCATATCAAGGGTATCCAGAAGTTGGAAATGTAGATGGTTCCATCGATGATGCGCCCGGTCACTTGAACGACTTGCCCGCCGACGCTCACGAACACGGAGAAGACCCCCTGGGCATTCGTCGGAATGTTTTGGATCGAGGCGACACCTCGGCACCCGCCACCGTGGCCTTGCGGGCGACAACCGATTGGGCGCGCACGCCCGCCGGACAGGCCGGCACCGAAGTCGCCGTGCAGTAGGTGGTGGTCGTCAACAGATCGTCGGCGGGATCGGCGAGAGTCTGGCGTCCGAGGGTGTCGTAACTGAACGTGGTCTGCTTACCCGCCGAATCCCGGCTGGCGCTCGTAAAGCCTGTGCTGGCGTCGATGGTGAGGTCCAGGACGTTGAGGGCCGTACCCACCGTCACCGTCGTGCGCGAGCGCACGCCGGCCGTGTAGGTGTGGGTATATTGATACACCGGCGAGGCCGGCGGCGTCAGCCCGCAGGCGTCAGCCGCAAGGGACTGCGTGTCTCCGCCATAGTGCGACTCCAGGGTGGCATTGCCCGCGGCGTTGCGCTGAAACACCTGCAGAAGATCGTTCGGGTGCTCGGTCGAGCCGCTGTCCTTGAGCACCCGGAGGCGCTGGAGGAATCCCGTAGCCGCCTCAAAACAGGCAATCCGGTACTCCGTCTTGCCGCTCTCCTGATTCCAGGAAAACGAATAGGTGCTGATCACCCAGGGCGAGGCCACCGGCCAGGGCGAGTAGCCCGCCTGGCCGTAGGTTCCCACGGACGCGTTGTAGTGAGTATGGCTGGCGAGGCCGTTGCTGCCCGGGAAGTTGCCGTTCCTGTCCCGGTGCCGGTAGTGGCCCAGGCCGTCGAAGTCGGAAAAGGTGTCATCGGCGTAGGTCCCGGCGGAGTCGTCGTTGAACTGAGTCCGCTGGGACGCCAGCCGCTGATTGAGCCGGCTCCTCTCCTGGAGCGCCGTGCTGGTGCCGGGCGTGTCGTGCTCGTAGCGGGCGTAGCTCGTGCGCAGCAACGTTCCGACGGAGTCGAAGACCTGCGAAGAGAGGAACCGGCCGGCGCCGTCCCCTCCGGCGTCTCGGCCCACTGGCAGGCCATATTCATGGGGGCCCTCGGCGGTGTTCGTGCAGTTGTTGACGCACACCGAGAAATAGCGGCTGATCCGGCTGCCGAGGGGATCGGTCACGCTGTTGGTGAGCAGCGTCTCGTGAGCCGCCGTGCCGCCCGAGAGGGCCGTGGTGTGGGTCCACTGCCCGATGGAGGACGAAGCCGCGTCGAGCAGCCGCCGCGCCCCGACACCGGCCGACTTCTGCCAGACGTTCCACCTCGTCGACGTGGTCGGAAACTTATAGAGGATGTAATCCCATTCAATCTGCCCGAGGGTGGGCAGACGAAGGCGGTTGATCAGTCCCGTCTTGCACGGATTGCTGAAATCGCCGGGCACGTTGGAGGAGAAATATCCGGCCTTGGGCATCTCATAGACGGAGCTGTCGGGCAGCACGACCTTGGTCAAGAACCAGATCTGATAATTGTCGGAGCCGCCGCAGCCGGTGAGCCCCACCGGAGCGCCCGTGGTGCTCTGGTCGTCCGTGCTGTCGTTGTAAAGGAACTTGTAGATCGCCCGCGCTCCGCCAAAGGCCTGGAGGTCGACCTTGGTGATGACACGCACCTGGTCCGGCTGGCCGGTGTCCCGCAGGTCGATACGGTGGACGCGCCCCGCCGTGTCCGTGATCTGCCAGCGGTGGGCGTTCGCCGGGGCCACCGCCACGCACGAAGGCGAGCAGTCCTGGTAATCCACCTGGATGAAGTTGGCGAAACGGTCCTCGATCCGGGTGAGATATCCATTCGTGAGCGAGTTGAACGTCTGCACGGTGCCGTCCGGAAACTCGATCTGGCGGCTCGCCGTGTTCAGGCGCAGATAGGAACCGTCGCGCGTGTACTCGACGCCCGGGGTCGCGGCTTCCCCCTCGTGGAGGGTCGGATAGAAAGTGTGCGTCGCGCCGTCCGGAGCGAGGTAGGTGTTGCGGGAGTAATCCGGCGACGGCAAGCTGCTGAATTCGAGCTGCGGCGGGTTGAGCCGTCCGAGATGGAGACTCCAGCCCAGGCCCGCGTTGGCACCGCGGGCAGGGATGGCCCGTGTCTCATCGTCGTACGTCTCGTGCTCCCAGACCTGGCTGTTGTAGGTCAGGGCGAGCTGATACGAGAGCCCGGCGTTGACCGGATAGCTCTGCCCGATCGGCAACCGGATGACCAGGTTGCCGTTGAACGGATTGACGCTGTCAAGAACCGCACCCCCGGCCCCGCTCAGACCCTTCGCGATATTGGGATGCTCTTGGGCCAACGAAAATCCCCTCCAGACGCCCGTCGATCCTGCCGTCGCCGTCGCTCTCTCCTCCGTCGCGCACCCGCAGCGTCCAGGCTCCCACCTGCGGCCTTACGACCAGCAGCTCGAGGAGCTTTCTCTGGTCCTCGACGGCGTCTCGCCCGTCGTTCCGCCTCCGCGGTCCGCGCCCGCGCCAGTTGACCCGCCTGGCCCCGAGCGCCTGGGGCGCCGCGGCGTCGTGATCGCCGCTCGTCAGATCCACCGCCGCAAAGACCGAGCGGCCGGGGATGCCGCCTTCCAGGGGATAACGAATCGCGCCGTCCCCGTCTTCGTCCGTGAGGACCTCGAGATGGCGCTTCGCCGTGGGGTAGTCGTCCTCGCCGATCTCACGAGTCACCCCGAGCAGCACGGCCTGACTCTTGGGAGTCGCGCCGGAGATCACGACGGCGTCCTCTTCGAGAGTGACGCGGAATGGAGCGGCGCATACCGGTGCCGAAACGAGTGCCAACACCACGGGCCAAGCCCAACGAGCCAACCTGCGACCCATTTGCGATCCTCCACCGCCCGCCGGTGCCGGCGCGACGGAATCCAGGTTTTCTCAGTCTTGTCGCAGCGAAAAGGTTTGAGGACCTACGACCAGCAACAACCTACCAAGAAGACCAGCTCTTTCGTTACAAGCTTCCCGATCCACCATACGGGAACTGGGAGAGCCGCTCAGTTCGGGGGGGACTATAGACATGCTGTATCTGTTTACCGCTCCTTCGCCTTCTTTGCGAGTGATACCTTGGCGCTGGGTG
>CAXTNS010000053.1:17431-18003 GCA_964245465.1 uncultured Thermoanaerobaculia bacterium | reverse complement strand
GCCCTTGTCCTGTGGAAGACCGCGATCACGGCCGCCGGCCTCCCCTCTCAGGGAGGCATGGGCGCCCGCTTGGTCAACCCCGCGGGCCAGCCCGTGGGCTCCGAGCTCAAGATCAGCGACGACGCCACGGCGGACCACGCGGACGTGGCCGTCGGCCGCAACGGCTTCCTGGTGGTCTGGGACGCGAAGGTGGATGACCAGATCGACGTCTTCGCCCGGCTTTATGAGAATTCCGGCAATGCTCTTGGCAACGCCTTCCGGGTCAACACCGCGACGGCGGGCAACCAGCGCTGGCCAGCCGTGGCCACCGGCACGGACGGCAACTTCCTCGTGGCCTGGCAGGGCTACGTCAGCGACCGTTCCGACGTGCACATCCACGGCCAGTTCATCAGTCCGGTCGGCGGCTTCCTCGGGAACGCGTTCCTGATCAGCAGCAACACGGGGACCCAGCTCGCGCCCTCCGTGGCCGCCACGAAGACCGGCTTCCTGGCTACTTGGCTCGACGGCAATTATCTCGGCTATGGCATCGAGGTCGTGGAGCTCAGCAACCTTGGCGCCCGCCTGGGTGAGGA
>CAXTNS010000053.1:12110-17421 GCA_964245465.1 uncultured Thermoanaerobaculia bacterium | reverse complement strand
GAGATCCGGGTCGCCAACTCTCGTGTACGAGCCAACTACCGCCAGTCCATCGCCGCCGACGGCAAGGGCGGCTTCCTGATCCCTTGGGAGACCAACAACGGCCGCGCCCAGGTGATCGTAGCCCGCGGGCTCCGCCAGTAGCCTCTTCTCCTCGGAATCCGCCCTCTTCAATCCTCGAAAAGAGGGGGGCGGATCGCCCGTTGCCTTGCCCGCCGGGATGCCCTACAATACGCCTCCGCTTTACGGAGGCCCAGCGTCTCCGGTCCAAGCCGACGTAGCTCAGCGGTAGAGCAGCTGATTCGTAATCAGCAGGTCATCGGTTCAAATCCGATCGTCGGCTCCACCAGCCCGTTTCATAGGCCCGGCTTGTGGACAAACGAGACACTTTTTTTGATACCTTTTCTTCGCTATGCAGCCTCCTCCTTGATGGAAGGAAATGCTGCAACGATGAGAGTATCGAGCTCATGATCGACTTTGGCGAGAGCCCGCGAAAGCTTTGGACTCGGATCGGTAATCCCCCGACCCTGCAAGGTGGTCAAGGCTGGACCAGCGAAGGGCGGATCCTCTTCCCGTTTGATGCCGTGCGTGTCAACTTCGTGTTGAAGGTAGCTTGACGCTATACTCTCCCTCCTCTGGGGGCCGTTAGCTCAGTTGGTAGAGCAGCGGACTTTTAATCCGCGGGTCCAGAGTTCGAGTCTCTGACGGCCCACCATTAGAATCAAAAAGTTACGCACCGCGGGCGTTTCTATAGTTAGGTTGGGGTAAGCGGTAGGTAAGCATCCGGGCGGATTCCAACCACTCCAGGGTCCCGAGAGACTAAGGGGCGACTCAAAGGGAGTCGCCCCTTTAGTTTCATGCATATCGGTCCACCCGGAGGGTGAGAACGAGCCTCACTGGACAACCTCCCGAGGGCGCAGGAAGACGGCGGCGTCCAAGATGGCCCGATCCCGCTCTAGGTTGCCCTTCGGGTCTGCCATGGCGTTCTCGATTGAAGAAGCGATCCTCTCCAAATCGCCGCCGCACCGGCCCGCAAAGTGAGCAAGAGCGGCTCCCTCCATCGTGAAGTCTCCTCCCTCATCCACCCAGGCCAGCACGTCCCGCAAGTGCCTGAGGTCCCGAATGGCGGCTCCCAGGAGGGCGTACAGCTCTCCCTCCTTCGGATACGGCCACCAGCGAGGAGCGGCGTTCACGTACAGCTCGGAGAGAAGTAGGGCGAGACGACGGAGAGCGGAAGCGTCTCCCTTGCGGGTAAAGATCACCAGGAAAGTCTCTCGGAAGCCCTCCTTCCAGCGTCGGCGGTGATTCCGACTCACTGCACCTCCCCCTGCCCCGTCACCAACTCGTGCTCAATCCGGTCTGCTAGCTTCCCCACATCGACGGCAACACGGGCCGCTGCCCGAGAGAGAGCGGTGTCCTCGGAGGAGAGAGATGACAGCCTGTGCTCTCGCCCAATGCTTCCAAGGAACCCTTCCAGGTGGCGCAGGTCTGCGACGGCGGCTCGTAGCTCTGTCCGGGTGGAGCTTTCCGTCCAGGCAGACCAATTGCCGTAGTGCTCCAAAAGCATGGTGAACAGGAACTCTCCAGTCCTCCGGAGTGCGGTGTTGTAGGCGGGCTCCGTGACGTACATCAGGAACGTCTCTCGGAAGACTGGGAAGTCCTCCCATGCGGCGGGATCGATCACTGGGGGGACGGCGGGTAGTTCCTCTGGCTCTATCAAGGGGAGACCGGGCTGAAGGTGGGGCAATTCGGGGGCAGGTGTACACTGCACAACTAGCTCGGGCATTGGCTGTCTCCTTTGCTCGGGTTAGGTCCGGTGGATGTGTTTGCGCACACCACCGGGCCGTTATTAGGGGAGCCCATAGTGCCATACTTCCATTCTTCCGTCAAGATGTAAGACCGGCAATGTTACTCTCTTACGGCATGAGAGTACCCAAGCAAGAGGAAGCCTTCCGCCGCGAAAAAGACGGGATCACCTCCAGCGGTGTCAAGAAGACCATTTGGTTCCATGAGGACGAGGCTGAAGCTCTTCGCATTAAAGCTTTTAAAGATCGTCGATCTGAGTCATCCTTGATTCGCGAGGCTGTACGTAGGCTACTAGGTATTGAAGATTAGAGTCTTCAAACCTAGGGCTCTTGAACCTTGATGCACCAGTTAACCGGGCTTGGGTGATTAGGCGGTGGCGCTAACATTAGGAGTCTTCCATTGAACCTTGACGAGATAAGACAGCTCCTGATAGAAGCCGGCTTCTCTGTAAAATCGGAACATAGGACCGGCAATGATCTTGGCTGGCAATTACGGCTTACGAATGGTGGTGTTGTTAATGCATTTGACTCCGGCACCTTTAACGTGCAGGGCAAATGCCAGCCGGAAATAAAAGTAGCATTAGGTGGTGCCGCTATTACCCCGACTCAATCTGTAACCGCATCTACAAACCATGCCGCCAACCACAAAGTCTTTGTTGTCTACGGTCATGACGAAACTGCCAGGAATCATCTAGAGGCAATGCTTCGTCGCTGGAATCTAGAGCCGCTAATACTTGACCAACTACCCTCTGAGGGGCAGACCATTATCGAGAAGCTAGAAAAATATACGGCTGAGGTTAGATTTGCAGTTATTCTCGCAACTCCGGATGATGAGGGCTACAGAGCAGGAAGAGACGACGAAAAGGCATACCGCGCACGCCAGAATGTAGTACTGGAACTGGGAATGCTGTTGTCTCGCCTTGGTAGGAGTCGAGTAGCCATACTTCTCAAGCAGCAAGCAAACATGGAACGGCCTTCGGATATTCAAGGCTTGATCTACATTCCATTCAAGGACGACCTGCAAAGGGAGGCTGGCACAATATTGGCGAAAGAAATGGCTGCTCAAGGATATCGCATTGACGTGGCAAGGCTGTAGCTAGTTGGACCGATCAAGAGAGTGCTGTTACGCCGATTTAAGGGAGCCTGTAATCGGCCAGGGTTAAAATGGGCATAAGTTATAATGATTCCCTTTGGAAGTTTGGGTGCAAGAGTCCCTTCGCCCATGCTCCCCTACATACGGAACAAAAAGAGGGCGCTGTTCAAGTTAGCTCGGAGTCTCAAAAATGACTAACAAGCTTTCTCGTCTAGGCGGAACTTCTGTCGATGATCTCAAGCAGATATTCCTTTCCATGCAAGAATGTAGCACTAGCGAAGGAGAAGAAGAATTTCGCAACATCTATGCAATCCTTGAATTCGAAGTCGCAAAAAAACAGAGTGACGCCCTATTGGTTTCTGCCGGCATGAATCTGCAAGCTAAGCTAACAGCTTTTGCCGCTGAGAAAATTGACGAGATAAGTGAGACCATCGGCCAGAGCAGGGTTAAATTTATGAGCCGAATTAAGGCTCAGCTTGAGAAATTAGAAGAATACAAAGAATTTCCAGATTTGTATGAGCCGGCACGCCAATCAGTGAAAGAGGAGATATCTACCTATTTTGATAGTATCGACAGCCTATTGGCAGGATTCCTTGAGGCACTTAAAGCTAGGGTTGCAACTTCCTAGAGGCTAAGAAGATGGAGCGCTTTCACTCTACAACCTGCTAGATTACCCAGCGAGGTCAAGATGTTCCCTGACGACGCATCGGTACGTGCATTCTGGAAGGAGAAAGGGCCGGCTGGCGCAGACTTTGAGGACTTCGCCGCCAGGCTTAAGAGCCATCACAGAGACGACCTCGCCGAACTTGCAGACCTCCAACAGAGTTTATCATCGTTGGGCGGTGATCAGCAGATTACCGCCAAGAAGATCATTGCAATAAAGGAGACCGCATTAGAATTTCATATCAAAATGGAAATAATTGGCTCCAAGCACACAAGAAGTTTTGATGAATTACTTGGCCCCTTGATCCGGAAGAAGCTCAAAGAAGCTACGTGCCTCTGCTTTAAGGTAGGCCCAAATCACAAGCTTGAGGCTTTTTTCCGCCTAAACAGAGACGGTTGGACCTCCGTTGAAGGCAATCGCCTTCTTCCGTGTAGCTATCACATGTTAGCTATTTCTAAGTGGGACACCGCTTTGCGTGAGCTTGAAGACTTAGTGAACTCACCTGGGACCGTTGAACACGATTTGCAAAAATTTTTTGAGGTATATCCTGAATTGCTGGCAGGGAAGGACTATGACACTATAATTCCGCAAGCAGTTATAGTTCCAGACGTAGGCAGCTATTCTTGGAAGGCCGATTTTGTTCTCTCCCCGTTCGATCAGTTCACCTTTGCAACGATTCTCGAACTCAAGCTACCTTCCGTAAGAACAACGACGGGCAAAAGGCCGGCACATTACTCGTTCACATCACGAGTATGGCACGCAATGCAGCAAGTAAGAGACTATGCCGACGCTTTTGACAGCCCCAACGTTAGGACTAGATTTAGAGAGACTTATCACGTCGATATCTTTAAGCCAGATTTACATTTAGTTATAGGTAAAAGGTGGGAGGTCGCTCAAGTGGATGTAATTAAAAAAATGAAGAAGGATGCCCAAGTGCGAATTGAGACTTGGGACGAGTTGCTCGATAGGTTGAAGCGACAGTTTTCCTAGCTGAGTCCAGTAGGGTCTCGAATCTTGGGAATTTGGCCTTCCATCCGCCTGCCGGTGAGGCATCAAAGGAAGTCCTCCTTAATGGGCGCCCGCCGCCTGACCCCGAGCCCATCCGAACATGCGAAGTCGGTTTTCGCGCAGGGCCGCCCCCCCTTTCTCGTGCTTACTTGCGAGTCATCCCCGGACAGTTCCTCTCGGCGTGCTGGGCTACGTTGCTGGACGCTGGGTTATGATACTTCCGAAAGACTGAACGTCTTGGAAATTCACTCATGGATGCTCTGACCATAAAAGAGGTATTCACCCTAATTGCGCTTGCCGGCACAGTCCTGGCAGCAATTGCCAATATCCTTGTGCTTCCGGCGGCCGGGATGCGAAGGTTCTTGCTGATCGTTTTTTTTCTCGCTTCGATCGTTCTCGCCTACTATACCTTCTCCCAGCATCAGAACCGCCAGCGCTTAGAGGTAGAGGCTGCTCAGCAGGAGCTGAACGAGCATATGAAAAGTATGCAAAAAGCCGAAGATCTAGCTCGGAAGCGGATCGAGCAGGAAAAAGAGTCCTACGAACGTGCCGTGGATGAGGCGCTGAGCAAGATGCGGGTAGAGTTCCGTAAGCAGTTGGAAGAGCGTGCCCAGAATCTTGCAAGTGAGAGCACGAAGACCAGCCAGGGCTATGAGGAAGTACGACACATGGCAGAGATTCGCGAAAGTGTCCGGCGCGAAGATGTCCGAAGATTTCTTACGGGGTCCTGGCAACCGAAGGAGC
>CAXTNS010000053.1:7390-12100 GCA_964245465.1 uncultured Thermoanaerobaculia bacterium | reverse complement strand
CCCGTTTCATGTCGAGAACAAGAACATATGCGATGCGACGTACAAGGATGATGCCACAGTCACAATGGAAGGCTTTATGGGATCAACAGGTCCTTACGAAATAGAAGATATTCAGGGGGATCGAATAATGCTTCATGTCGGGGCAGCAGAGAACTCACACTTCTATGTTTTAGTTGTTAACAGAAAGAATGATGAAATCTCAATAACGCCGAGGGGGGCAAATATCCCTGTACGACCCGAGGTGTGCAAAAGGGGCTCATAGTCTAGTCATAGACAGGATAAGCGATACCCTACCTCCATAGGCCAGGAGTAGAGATAGAGTTTGCAAGGGTTGCCTTTTGATGCTGGAGAGCATGAATCTCGCCTCGGAGAAGCGAATCCATGATCTGCGGATGGCCATCAACTCCCCTTGCCGCATCCCTGTATAGAGTGCGGGCACCACCAGATCATAGAGGTCTGGGTTTCGCTCTGCTTGCAGGCTGCAAGAAGTCTCTCCAACTCGGAATCCTGTTCGTCTACGGGTCTGGAGAGAGGAAGGGGACCTCCTCTGGGCTCCTCCTCCCGCATATCCTGAAAATTCTGGAGCTACCCTCTGCCCGTGGATTGGAACGCTGAAGGCGTGATTGTGGTTCTAAGGACATGCTTTTTTTCTACCGTTGACACCCTGCTCTAACAGTTAGAAACTGAGGTTGTTTGGTGCTGCCCAGAGCCCTGCTTACTTGCAGGAACTCTTCTAGAGGCCGAGAATAGGCTCGGCATCCCAAGGCTGGGTTCCTACAGAATACGATCTCCTCTTCCTCTGGCTCGAATCCAGCCGGTCTGCACAAGCTAGATCTCTCTTGATAGTCAGGCGTTCCGGGACTTGTCCCGGATGGCAAAGCCCTCTTCAAGCTCCTGCCCCGCAAGCATGATTTTCCTTTAATGGTTTGAGGTCCTCGTACCCCTCTCCAGCAGCCTCAGGGGGCACGATCACTCCTCAGGGAATGCGTGGTAGCCACCCCCTAGAGATCTCTCGCCCTAGAGGCTCTCGGGGCTCTTGCACGTTTGAATAAAAGATTGGCAAGTCAATCATAACCTTGCGCTCTCAAGGAAGGGTATTGACAACGGCTTTTACTTTTGGTACACTTCTTCGTCGCCTTTGCTCAAGGCCGTCTTGGAGTCTTTGGAGTTAGTCTGAGGTCATGTAGCATCCTGTAACAGGCTTCGCCTCTCTCTTTACTCCAAGATCCCACAATCTCTAATCGCTATAGTCACGGGCTAAGCTCGTACATGCTTGGTGTCTTTCCGTTCTGAGGATTGGCCGAAGGGAAGGAGTGCGCCTAATAGAAAAATGTGATTGATCTAGCCTGTTGAGGAAGAAGCGTATTACACGGATTGGCTGACGCTTCACTCTCCTTACTGTGCTTCTCATTTGATGGCGCAGTAAGGGTTAGGAAGGTTGCTAACGTCGCACTTTTCCCGATTGACGTTCACTTGCTCCTGAGCGTATCTTAATCCGAGTAGACGGGCCTGTTGGCACCGGGCGATTCTGCCCCTCTCTATCAATGAGTACGGTGTCAGAATTTTTTTCTTGGCTCTTTGAGTTGGGAGGTCAGCCCTAAGAGGAGAGCTTTATTGAAGGAGGAAGTGTATTTGCACAATTTTACTGGATTGATGAGCGTGAAGGAGAGAAGCAGGATGACCGGGCAAGCGTTGGCGACTTATTTTCTAGGACAGGGCGATGACTTCTCCTGGAGGAAGGGGATGAAGATCGCGGGCTGTGCGTCCAACCTCGAACCCAGGAAGGATCAGGAAAGGCCATATAGAGCCCACCGCTACTGCCAGGATAGATTCTGTCCTTCATGTGGTTGGTGGAAGTCAGAGCAGTTGAAGAAACGGTTTGAGTCTGTTCGTCCTGCCATAGAGGAAGACTACCAGGACTTCCAATGGGTGTACGTCACTCTGACCCTCACTCCCTGCCCAACAGAGAAGCTTGAAGAAGAGATCAAGGCAGTTAGTGAAAGCTTTCCAAGATTGATGAAAAGAATGAAGGTACGTGAGCTTGAGGTGCTTGGGTACTACAGGTTCACGGAGTTAGACAGGTTCTCTGAGGAAGAGTCCAGAGTACATCTTCATGCTGTTCTTCTTATTCCAGAGGAAGGCATGGATCTCATTACGGAGTGTTGGATAGCTGGTCTTTGGCGTGAGTCTATGAATCTAAATTACTCGCCTCGTGTCCAGATTGACCGGAAGGACGAGAAGAGGTCTGTATCTGATTGGATTGGGTACTCTTCCAAGCCAATGGTTGGTCCTGGAGATGAGCTTGATGGGAAGTACATGGAATGGATGGTTAGGGTTGCTCCCTGTGTACACGGGAAGCATACGTATGTATCAGGAGGTGTAATCAGAAGTTACTTGAGCAGGGCTAAGAATCAAGAAAAAGTAGTGAGTGATACTGAATCTGTTGAGTTAGAGATGTTCTCTCCTGTGGGCGTGAATGAGCTTGTGATGTGGATGCCTTTGCAGGAGAGACGATTAACACACAATATAAACAAGAATGTCCCATTGGGGGATCTATTGGAGGTGCTTGATGGCGGTCATGAATGCAGCGCAGAGAACAAACAGGCTAATGACTGAGGCAGAGACAGCTAGCCTCCGTGGTATGTCAAGGAGAACTCTTCAGAAGTGGCGTCTCACTGGTGTTGGACCAGAGTACTTGAAGGTCGGCAAGAACGTTAGGTATGCCGAAGATTATATACATGGATGGCTTGATCGTTGTCGTAGGAGATCAACCTCCGAAATGGTGATGTAGAGATTAGGGCCGGCAGGGTCGATCATCCTGTCCGGCCCATCTCACGTTCAGTTCTCTAAAGGAGGCAGCGCGTCTACATTCCTTGCCGCGCTTAGAGAAGCTGCAATCTTCCCCGAGATGCTGTCAGCAGCCAGTTGTAGAGGATCATTGGCAAGATGCGCGTACCTCGAAGTGGTAGCTGTCTGACGATGCCCAAGAATCGCCCCAATGATGGGGAGTGTGAAGCCTGCTCCTACCGCAACGCTGGCGAAGCTATGCCGCAGGTCATGCAGTCGTACATCATCAAGCCCAGCTCTGCTGCGGATACGTCTCCAAGGTTTCTCTAGGTTGACCAAGTGCTCTCCGATCTTCCTACCGGGAACAACATAGCCGTTATCTTCCAGCCGTGGTGAGTCCGCAAGAAGCTCTAGAGCGAAAGTTCCCAATGGCACGTTCTTCTTTCCTGTTTTCGAGTCAGAGAGACGAAGAGCTTTGCCGTTGAAGTCCACCTCTCCCCATGTGAGATTCAGAATCTCGCCAAGCCGACAGCCGGTTAGAATCAGTAAACGAATCGCGAGAATCACTCCGGGTAGCTCGGCCCCCTCTTCCTCAGCTTGTGAGAGTATCTGTCCAAGACGGTTCAGTTCCTCTTCGGAGAGGAAGCGTTCAAGCTTTTTCTCCTTGAAGCGTCCGATGTGGCGGCATGGATTTGTGCCGTCTTCCCTCCAGCCCCAGACCTCAGCCAAGTTGAGAGACTTGCTTAAAAGAGACAGCGCACGGTTGGCTGCCCCTCGGGCCTTACCTCCAATGGAGTTGTGCAGGCTCGCGACATCAGCCCGGGTCACCTCTGCAACCTTACGCTTCCCGAGGGCAGGGAGTATGTGGGTTTGCCAGAGCTGCCGGTCACTCCTGACGCTACTCGCCTTCTTCTTGACCTCGGCGTGCTCTCGCATGTAGCGGTCAGCCAGATCGGAGACTGTAGGAGCAGTGCGAAGCGCCTCCCTTTGCCCGGCAGGGTCAAGACCACGGTCTACGTCAGCGAGGATGCGGCGAGCTTCCTTCCTTGCTTCGTCAGGGGTAAGTCGTCCATGCTGCCCTACGGTGTGACGGCGGCTGGTGCCGTGGGCGTTGCGGTACTGGACAATGTAGGATCGATGGCCCGAAGGTTTGACTCGGAGGCCGAAGCACTTGAGGTCATCGTCCCAGAAGAACAGGTCCCGCTCGGGGTCCGGCTGCACAGAGTCAATGAAGCGCTTGGTGAGTTTGGGCATGGGTTAGTCCCTTGCGGTAAGCATGAGGTAAGCAGGGGTAAGCAAAAAGGAGGGTAACACGGCGTCAGCCGGAGACACAAGAGATTTGACCAAGCCATTTACTTGTATACAGTTAGAGTAGATTATGGCTAGTGGGAGTAAGGGCGGACCTGAGACTTTTAATCCGCGGGTCCAGAGTTCGAGTCTCTGACGGCCCACCATTCTCTCCCATGACCCTTTGCCGTTCCGTTCAAGGCAAAACGGGACCCGAGTCAGACGAACTGGGACAAGACTCACCCAATCGGGGACGCAATCTTCCCAACACAGGACAGAAGTCAGGCAACTGGGGACGCAATCTTCCCAAGATGGGACTGGATTCCATCAACCTGGGACGGGTCTCAATCATCTTAGGACCCGTTCTTGGCGGTTTGGGACAGGATTGCCCAGATCAGCGGCGGGTGCGGCGGCCTGGAGCTTGCGTAGCGCTCTCCTGCTCCAGCTCTTCCCGCACGGTGCTCCGGATCAGCTCTTTCAGGTCGGCGAGTGACAGGGAGGCCGCAGTGGGCTCGGACGCGCGGCCGGAAGAGTGGCCGATCCAGTCGGTGAGACGCCTGCTCGCACGGCTCTCGGCGTCCGGGCAGCCGAGCGCGAAGAAGTCCGTGGGCGGAACTTCCAGGAGGTCGGCCAGAG
>CAXTNS010000053.1:3263-7380 GCA_964245465.1 uncultured Thermoanaerobaculia bacterium | reverse complement strand
CAGGGCGCCATGCCCGATACCAAGCTGGCGCTCCATCTCGCGGATGGGCATGCGGCTCGCCCGCACGGCTTCGCGGAGCACTTGACGGAGCTGCTGGAGATCCTTGTTGGCCATCAGCGCTGTTCGAGGACCCGCCCGAGCCGCCCCGAGGTCAGCCGCTCCAGGTCCGCGTGGTGGCGGACGATGGTCTCCTCGCGGCGGGGGCCGGTGGAGACGAGGGTGACGGGGGCTTCGATCTCCTGCTCGATGAAGTCGATGTAATCGCGGGCTTCCTGGGGGAGATCCTCCCAGTTGAGGAGGCCCACGGTGTTGCGCTTCCAGCCCTTGAAGGTGCGCAGGATGGGCTCGGCACCCTCCAGGGAGCGGCGGTCCGGCGGGAAGTCCCGGAGCGTCTCGCCGTGGAGCTTGTAGGCCACACAGACGGGGATCTCGTCGAAGTCGTCGAGGACGTCGAGCTTGGTCAGGGCCACGGTGCTGACGCCGTTCAGGAGCTGGCCGTAACGGGCGGCCACGGTGTCGAGCCAGCCGCAACGGCGGGGCCGGCCGGTGACGGTGCCGAACTCGTTGCCGCGGTGGCGCAGGAACTCGCCCGTGGCGTCCGTCAGCTCGCTCGGGAAGGGGCCGCCTCCCACTCTCGTGGTGTAGGCCTTGAGGATGCCGATGGCGCCGTCGATCCGGGTGGGCGGCACGCCGGTGCCCGTGCAGGCGCCGCCGGTCGTGGAGTTGGAGCTGGTGACGAACGGGTAGGTGCCGTGGTCGATGTCCAGGAGCGAGCCCTGGGCGCCTTCGAAGAGGAGGCTCTTGCCATCCTTGATCCAGCCGTTCAGGAGTTGCTCGGTGTCGCGCAGGCTGGGCTTCAGGCGCTCTCCCCAGGCCAGGCACATGTCGGCGTAGACGGCGGGCGGCGGCAGGGTCTCGCCGTTCAAGCTCGAAAGCTCGACCTGGATGCGGGAGAGGAGCACGCGCAGGCGCTCTTCGAGGTCGGGCGCGAAGAGGTCCACCATCCGCAGGCCGAACCGGGAGGCCTTGCCCTCGTAGGCGGGGCCGATGCCGCGCGAGGTGGTGCCGATGCGGCCGGCGCCCCGGGCTTCTTCGCGGGCCTTGTCGAGGGCCGCGTGGCAGGGCAGCAGGACGTGGGCGCGGTTGGAGACGAAGAGCCGGCCGTCGAAGCGCACGCCGCCCTCGTAGAGGCGGGCCAGCTCGGCGAGCATGGCGTCGGGCGCCACCACCATGCCGTTGCCCAGGACGCAGACCATGTCCGGATGCAGGATGCCGGAGGGGATGAGCTGCAGGGAGAAGTGGCGGTCGCGGAATTTGACGGTGTGGCCGGCGTTGTGGCCGCCCTGGTAGCGCACGACGCCGTCGAAGGCCGGGCAGAGGAGGTCGACGATCTTCCCCTTCCCCTCGTCCCCCCACTGCATTCCCACGATGACGACGTTGGCCATGGCCGGTGCGCTCCCGTTCCGTTCAAAAAAGGCTGATTTCCTTGCAGCGACTACACTTGCAGTAGAGCCGCGAGGCACCTTAGCAGAGGATGGGAGGGCGGGCAAGAAGGTGCTAGCATTGGCTCCTGGAGCTTACCGAGACCCGTGCAAAGTTTTCTTGACGTCGCCAATGTCCTGCTGCCGCTCGCCTACCTGCTGGTGGCGATCGACTACGCGTTCCTCTTCTTCTCGTCCCATCCGGTGGCCGAGCGGACGGCGACCCCGGCATTGCGGGGCGTGGTGCTCTTCCACCTGGCGTACCTGGTGGCCCTGACGATGCAGTATGGCCAGTTCCCGGCGGCCACGGTGTCGCAGGCGCTGTCCATCGTGGCCTTCGCCGTGGCGGTGATCTACGTGTTCGTGGAGTGGCACGGCCGGGCGCGCTCGACGGGGTTCTGGCTGGTGTCGCTGGTGTTCTTCTTCCAGCTCCTGTCGTCGGTGCTGACGCGGCCGAACCCGCCGGACCGGGCGATCTTCCACGACCCGTTCTTCGCCGTGCACGTGTCGCTCGCTCTCCTGGGCTACGCCGGGTTCGTGGTGGGCGCGGGCTACGCCTTCCTGTTCCTCCAGCTCTACCGGGACCTCAAGGCCGGGCGCTTCTCCACCTTCTACGGCAAGCTGCCGCCGCTCGAGGTGCTGGAGAAGATGATGCTGGGGGCGCTCTTCGCGGGGTTCGTCTCGCTGACGGGCGCGGTGGTGATCGGGGCCGTGTGGGCGACCCGGCTGTACCAGGGCGCCTGGCTGCACGACCCCAAGATCCTGATCACCTTCGCCACCTGGGTGCTCTACGCCGCGGCCCTGCTGCTGCGCCGTCTGCGCCGCTGGCAAGGGAGGCAGACGGCCCTGGCGAGCCTCGCGGGCTTCGGGGCCATCCTGTTCTCCCTGATGGCGGTCAACTTCTTCTTCACGGACTTCCACGGGTTCCTGTAGGGGCGGCTCTACAGTCCGTCCACGTTGCCGATCAGCGGCCTTCCCGCGCCGTTGACTTGGATCCGTACCACTTCGTCATCGACGTTGCAGGTGAAGACTCCCGCGCCGAAGAAGCAGGGATCGTCGCGGCCGTCGTTCCCGATATCGCCGAGCAGCGGCACATTGGGGCCCAGGGTGCCGGTGGCGATGACGGTCTCGGCCGCGCCGCCGTTGTGGCCGGTGTCGCAGAGGAAGCCGTCGGTGCGGAAGACGCACGCCTCGTCGCGGCCGTCGCCGTCCACGTCGCCCAGCAGGGCCCGGTCGCCGGCCTGGCCGAAGACGATCGTGGTCTCGGCCGCGCCGCCGTCGTGGCCGGTGTCGCAGAGGAAACGGTCGGTGCGGAAGACGCAGGCGTCGTCACGTCCGTCGGCGTCCACGTCGCCCAGGAGAGGTGTATCCCCCGGCTGGCCGAAGAGGGCCGTGAATTCCGCCGCGCCGTAGTCGTGCCCGCTGTCGCAGTCGAAGCGGGTGCCGCGGAACAGGCAGTAGTCATCGCGGCCGTCGGCGTCCACGTCGCCGAGCAGGGGCGTGCCGCCGCGGACGACGAAGACGTGGTCGGTCTCGAGCGCTCCACCGCCGTTGGTGTCGCAACGGAAGTGCCCGCTGCGGAAGAGGCAGATCTCCGAGCCCGGCGAGGCGGCGAAGCGCTGGTAGTTGATCTTCCAGTCGGGGTCCAGGAGGCCGTTGAAGTCGGTCCAGCCGAGGACGAACGTGCCGTTGTAGCCGAAGCTGAGAGCAGGGTAGGCCGGGAATTCGGTGGCCGCGAGCTCTCTCGGCGGGCCGGCCGGCGTGCCGTCTTTTCGGTACAGGCGGACGAAGAGAGGCGGAGCGGCATCGTCCCACGCGGCGACGAACTGTCCCTCAGGTGCCACCGCCAAGCGTACTGAGCCTAAGCGGTTCACGGCTGGGGTGTTGCCGACCACGATCTCCTCGCCGAGCTTCACCCCGGCGTTGTCGAAGCGCTGGGCGAAGACGTCAGTCGAGGCCCGGACGCGGCTCCAGGCCACCACGAAGGAGCCGTCCCCGGCTCCCCCAGCGTCGAAGGAGATCAAGTCATCGTCGCCGATCTCCGCGGTGTTGACCCGGAGCTCTCCTCCCTGCCGGCCGGTGGCAGAGCCGAACCGCTGGGCAAGGATCCTCGCGTTGGAGTGGTCCAAATTCTTCGCAAGCCAGACCACCACGAAATCGCCGGTCCGCTGGTTCATGGCGATACGGGGGTGAAACGGGTAGGGACCGAGGTCGGTGGCGGCGTTGAACTTCGGCCCCCGCTTGCTGCCGTCGGCGTTGTACCGCTGGCCGAAGACACGGGCGCCGTCCCTCACCGAGACCGTCCAGACGATCACGAAGTTGCCCGCCTGGTCGATGGCCACGTCTTCCACGGCATGGTCGAAGCGCAGGGTGAGCGGCCGCAGGACCGGGCTCGCCCGGTACAAGGCCCCTTGGGGAATACCGGCTTCGTTCCAGATCACGATGAAATCGCCACGCTCGTTGGCCACGGCTTCGTCCGCACCCGAAGAGATCTCCGTGAACCGGATGTCCGGCCCCAGGGGGGTATCGCTGGCTGAAAATCGCCGGCCACGGGCACGCTCGTCAGCCCCCGCGGGGATGAACTGGTTCCAGAGGAGAGTCACGTTGCCCAGGCCGTCCAGAGCGGCGCCCTTGAG
>CAXTNS010000053.1:0-3253 GCA_964245465.1 uncultured Thermoanaerobaculia bacterium | reverse complement strand
TGACTGCCCCGGGCAGCGGCCAAGTCGAGCTGCGGAAATGCGGCCGGGGTGTGGGCGAAAGCTCCGGCGGCGCTGGCCAGGAACACGGCGGCGGCGAGCAGTCTTCTCCAAGTCATGGTGAATCCTCCTGGAAATCCGATTTATGCTGCACCGTCATAGGAAGCATATAAGAAAGACTGCGGCAAAGCCATCGGGTTACAATCTCTTCAGACATGACTTCGCTCCTCGGTCCCGACGCTCCGTCCCGCCTGGACCCGCCGCTGTTGCTGGTGGGCACGGACTACCGTTTCGCGCCCATCGAGCTGCGGGAAAAGGTCTCCTACAACAAGGAGGAGACGGAGGAGGTGCTGGTCCACCTCCTCGCCCGCTCCGAGGTGGCCGAGGCGTTCCTGCTGTCGACCTGCAACCGGACGGAGGTCTACGTCCAGCCGCGGGACGACGAGGCGGCTTACCGGACGGCCCTGGAGATGGTGTTCCTCTCCCGGGTGCCGGAGTTGGAGCGGCCGGGGCGGCTTTACGTCAAGAGGAACGGCGAAGCGGCCCGGCACCTGCTGGGGGTGGCGAGCGGCCTGGAGTCCATGGTGCTGGGCGAGCCGGAGATCCTGGGCCAGGTCAAGCAGGCGTCGGCGCTCGCCGAGGCCACGGGAGCCGAGGGGCCGGTCCTCAGGAAGCTGCTGCGCAGCGCTGCCTCGGCGGGCCGGCGGGCACGCCAGGAGACGGCCATCTCGTCCGGCGCCGTGTCGCTCGGCTATGCCACGGTGGAGCTGGCGCGGAACATCTTCAGCGGCCTCGAGGAGTGCCAGGTGCTGCTCATCGGGGCCGGCGAGATCGCCCGCTCCGTGGCCCGGCCGGTGGTGGAACGCGGGGCCCGGGAGCTGCGGGTCGCGAACCGCAGCGCCGAACGGGCGCGGCAGTTCCAGGAGGAGTTTCCGAGCGCCGAGGTCCTGCCGTTCGAAGAGCGCATCCCGGCGCTGCGCACGGCGGACGTGGTGATCGTCTCGACGGGCGCGGACGAGCCGGTGCTGGTCCGCCGCCACGTCAAGGAAGCCATGAAATTCCGCCCCACCCGGCCGCTGCTGGTGGTGGACCTGGGCGTGCCCAGGAACGTCGAGCCCGCGGCCAGCCGCGTCGAAAACGTGTTCCTCCACACGGTCGACTCCCTGGACCACCTGATCCAGCGCAACCTGAAGCGGCGCAAGGAAGAGGTGCCCCGGGTCGAGGAGATCATCGACCAGGAGATCGGCCATTTCCGCGCGTGGGTCCGCGGCCTGGAGGCCGAGCCCCTGATCGCCCGGCTCCAGAAGCAGGCGGAGAAGGTCCGCCGCCAGGAGCTGGCCGACGCCCTCCCCCACTTCCCGGCCGAGACGCATGAAGAGCTGGAGCGGCTCACCCGCTCGCTCGTGCGCAAGATCCTTCATCACCCGAGCGCGCGCCTGCGCGCCAAGGACGGCGCCGGGGACCTCTCCCGGCTCGACCTCGTCCGCGAGCTGTTCCGGCTGGATGACGACGAAACCGAGTGATCCTGCCTTCCGGCTCCTTCTGGGCACCCGGCGTAGCGCGCTCGCCCTGGCGCAGTCCGGCATGATGGCCCGCGCCCTGGAGGCCAGGCACCCGGGTCTCTCCGTGGAGCTGGTGCCCATCGTCACCACGGGCGACGTGGTGACCGGCGATCTGGCCCTTCATGGCGGCAAGGGGCTCTTCACCCAGGAGCTGGAGACCGGTCTGCTCGACGGCTCGCTCGACCTCGCCGTGCACAGCTTGAAGGACCTGCCGGTCACTCTTCCCGAGGGGTTGACCGTGGCGGCCTATCCGGAGCGAGCCGACCCCCGGGACGTGCTGGTGAGCGAGGCCGGCGAGAGCCTGGACGACCTGCCCGAGGGTTCCATCGTGCTCACGGGAGCGTTGCGGCGCAAGGCCCAGATCCTGATGCGCCGGCCGGACCTGCGGGTGGAGCCCCTGCGCGGCAACGTGGACACCCGCCTGCGCAAGTGGCGCGAGAGCGGGGCCGGCGGCGTCATCCTTGCCGGGGCCGGGCTCGACCGCCTGGGCCTGCGCGACCTGCCGGCCCACCGCATCCCCACGGACGTCCTGATCCCCGCGCCAGGCCAGGGGACGCTGGCCCTGGAGGTGCGGACCGGCAGGCGGGCCGAGACGCTCTGCCGCGCCCTCGACCACCCCGCGAGCGGCCGGGCAGCCCTCGCCGAGCGTCTCGTGGTGGCGGCCTTCGGTGGAGACTGCACGCTCCCCTTGGCTGCCTGGGCCCGGCCGGAAAACGGCGCGCTCCGGCTGACGGCCCTCCTGGCGACTCCGGACGGCCGCCATGCCGCCCGAGGCGAGGCCGTAGGCAACGATCCCGAGCAGACGGCTGACGCCTGCGTGGCCGTCCTGCGGGAGAACGGGGCGGACGAAGTGCTGGCGAGGATCCGGGGGTGAAGCCCCTGGGCGGCGTCCGGGTCGTCGTCACCCGGGCCGAGCACCAGGCCGAGGGTCTGATCGCCGCGTTCGAACGCATGGGGGCCCGCGTCGAGCTGCTCTCCCTCCTCGAAGTCATTCCGCCGGCCGATCCGCGGGTCTTGGAGCGGGCCGCCACGGAGCTGGCCCTTTACGACTGGGTGGTCTTCACCTCCTCGAACGCCGTCGAGGCGTTCCTCCCCTTGACCGGCGGCTCCTTCCCGCCCCGCCTGCGAGTCGCGGTGGTGGGTCCGGCCACGGCCGATGCCCTGCGCGCCTGGGAGATCGAGCCCCACCTGATCGCCCACAAAGCTGAAGCCGAAGGGCTGCTGGCCGACCTGTCTCCCCATGTGGGCCGCCGTCGCCGCGTGCTCCTCCCCCAGGCTGCCGACGCCCGTCCCACTCTCCAGGAAGGGCTCATCGCGGCAGGCGCCGAGGCGGTGGCGGTGGTGGCCTACGACAAGCGTCTGCCGGACGCCGCCTTCTACCGGGCGGGAGAGCTCTTCTCCACCTCTCCGCTCGGCTGGGTCACCTTCACCAGCCCCCGCATCGTGCAGCACTTCGCGGAGCTGTTCGGAGCGGACTGGCAGCGGCGGCGCGACGAGCTGCGCGCGGCCTCCATCGGGCCGGTCACCAGCGCCGAGCTGCGCCGGCAGGGCGTAGAGCCCATGGCCGAGGCCACGCGGCCCGGGTACGAGGGCCTGGTGGAGGCGGTGATGGCGGTGCAGGGCCCGGACGAGTAGCTCTCTACGGCACGAACCGCACCGCGTAAGCCCCCCGCCCCACCGTCCCGGCGTAGATC
>CAXTNS010000052.1:16772-18092 GCA_964245465.1 uncultured Thermoanaerobaculia bacterium | reverse complement strand
GAGTAGGTCTCACCCGGCTTCAGCCCGGTCTCCGGGGCCGAGCTGACGTTCGCCTGGACCACTCCCACCTCCTCGAAGCTGCCGTTGACGCCGATCTTCGCCTCGATGGCGAAACCGCCTTCGTTCTTCGCCTTGTCGCGCCAGGTCAGCGTCACCCGGGTGGAGTCTGTGCGCCGGACGGCGAGGTTGCTGGGGGCGGCAGGTTTCTTGGTGGGCGGGGCACCCGTGACGCTGTAGAACTCGGCGAGGCCCTTCAGATCGTCGGTCTTGAGGGCGGAGCCGCGGCCGTCGTTGTGCACCGAGGCAAACATGATGGCGTCCTCGTCGTCCGTATGGCCGAGACCCAGGGAGTGGCCCAACTCGTGCGTGATGACCTCTTCCGCCTCGACGAGATTGTTCCGGAACAGGCACTCGGTTCCTTCGTTGGTTATGATGTCCGCCTCCACGGACTCGTGGACGGTGTAGCCGCGGAAGCGCTGGGTCGCCCGGAAGAACCAGGGTCCTCCGACGGCGATGACTCCTCCGGTCCTGCAGTCGAAGGAGCCGGGGACCTCGAGAGGATGGCCGCGGTTGGGATCGTCGAAGAGGATGGTGTTGATCCCGTCAAACTCGGTGAAGCCGAGCTCCGTCCCGGTCAGGCCGATGAAGTCATAGCGGACGTCCGTGCGGGGATCGTCGTTCCAGGTCTTGATGCCGACCTTGAACGCGGCGATCGTGTCGTCAAGGCTCAGGCCGGGCTGTCCGCCCTCGAAGACCCGCCACTCGACGTTGCGGCCCTGGTCGAAGCGGAACCAGCGATTGGCCGCCCCCGAGAAGTCCATCAGGAAGGCGAATTTTTCGAAGCCGCTGCGGAGCGGCGTGGTCCCCGCGGGAAGGAAGTAGTCGGCCGGCCGGTCGATGCCCAGGCCGCGGTCGAGAACCCATCGGGAGAACGCGGCGAATTCGCGGTGGAGCTCCGGACCCGGGTTGCCGATGGCGTGCGCCTCCGAGAGATCGCGGACCGCGGCTTTCCTGCCATCGAGAGTAGGGCGCTCATGAAACGCTCCCAGCATCAGATGGAGGATGCGATAGGTGCCGTCGTTGGCCGGCAGCAGGAAGAGGATCGCGCGCTCGCCTTTCGTAAAGGCTGGGGCTCCCCAGATCTTCAGGCCGATGCCATCGGCGCTCATGCCGCCGGGGACGCGCACCACGACGGTGCTGCCGGAAAGGCTGCCTTTCAGCACGTCGTCGATTTCGACCAGATAGTCCGTGGCGACCTGGCGGCGCTCGACCGGCGCCGGCTCGATGCGCACGAAGCCGAGCAGCAGGAACCCGAGGGCG
>CAXTNS010000052.1:6474-16762 GCA_964245465.1 uncultured Thermoanaerobaculia bacterium | reverse complement strand
TCGATGCCGACGACCCGCACCGCCGCGATCACGCCCGCGCGGTCGGTCAGGTCCTGGTCGGACATCATCTGGTAGGTCGTCGCGGCGGCGGGGAGTGCCGCGAGCAGGGCGCAAAGGCTGAGCAGGACGGAGCATCGGTTCATGAGACGTCTCCTCGGATGGTTCGCCCCCTGGATCGACAGCAGGCCGGACCCAGAGATACCCGGCGAGCAAACAGCGGCTCGCCTGTTGGAATGAATCTCTGTTCAGGGTAGCACAGCCTGGAGGTGGTATCTTGAGGCACCGAAGCCTCCGCGCTGAAAGGACAAGACGATGAGGAAGCCCGACCTGACGGTGCTGTCGCGCCACTGCCTGCGGTGGCCGAAGGCTTTCCTGCTGCTGGCGGCGCTCCTCACGGCCGTCTTCGCGGCCGGGCTGACCCGGCTCGAGCTGCGCACCGACGGCGCCTCCCTCTATCCCCTGGACGAGCCGGTAGCGGAGGTGACGCGCCAGGACAGTAAGACTTTTCGCGACCCGGAGCGCATCATCCTCCTGGTCAGCGCGCGGCCGGGCGGCCCCCCGGTCGCCTCGCCGGCTGGGTTCCGCACCCTCGAGCGGCTCCATGCCTCCCTGACCCGGCTGGGCGCCGTGCCGCCGGGGGGCGTCAAGTCGTTGGCGACCCTTGTCGAGCCGCTCGAGGGAACCGCCGCCCTGGTCGACATCGACCGCTACCTCAAGGTCATCCCCGAAGAGCCGGCGCGGTTCGCCCGGCTGCTGGCGCGCCTGCACGCCCACCCGCTCGTCCACGGGCTCTTCCTGTCCCGGAACGGGCGGCACGCGGCCATCTACGTCTCCCTCGACCCGCGGCTCGACCGCGAGGCGGCGCTCGCCGAGGTCCAGGGCTGGCTCGAGCACCAGGAGCGGCAGCTCTTCAACCTACGGCTCACCGGCCCGGTGGTGGCCGAGATCGAGCTCGGCCACACCGTGGTGCGCGACCTCGCCTGGCTGACCCCGCTGATGGCCGTGGCGATCGCTCTCCTGCTGTTCCTGTCCTTGCGCACCCTGGCGGCGGTCGCCATCGCCGGCGCCGAGGTGGTCGTCGTCATGGTCTGGACGCTCGGCGCCATGGGTTTCCTCGGAGTGCCGATCACCCTGGTGACCACGATCATGCCGGTCATCCTGCTCGCCATGACGGTGGCCGACGAGGTGCACCTGCTCGAGCGGGTCCAGACAAGCCTCCGCGAGAGCGGGGCGAAGGCGTCCCCGGCCGTCCGCCGCGAAAACGTCCGCCGGGCGATGGCAGAGAGCCTGGCACACCTCCATCGGCCGATCGTTCTGACCTCCCTGACCACCGCCGTGGGTTTCTTCTCGTTCCCCACCGGCACCCTGCAACCGCTGCGGCAGTTCGGCATCTTCTCCGGCCTGGGGATCCTCCTGGCGATGTTCATGAGCTTCACCCTGATCCCGGCCCTCGCCGCCGTCCTGCCACCCTCGTTCTTCATCCCCCGCTCCCTGTGGAAGCGGCGCGCGGCGCCATCCCCGGCGGCCTTCGAGACGCGCCTCGCGGGCCATGAGGCGCCGGCTTTCTGGCTCTGCTGCGCCCTGGTCGCGATCGGTGTCCTGGGGATCCGGCAACTGACCGTCCAGGACTCCTGGATCGACAACTTCGATCCCAGCGCGCCCCTGGTCTCCGCCGAGCGGGACTACAACGCCAACTTCTGGGGCTCGTATCTCTATGACGTCGTGTTGCGGTCGGAGGACCCCGGGTTCTTCCGCAGCCCTGAAGGCGTCGCCATGACCGAGAGGCTGACCGCCACGCTGGAGGGCGGCCCTCGCGTCGGCCGGGCGCTGAGCTATCTGATCCCGATGCGTGTCATCGGCGATCTCGTCGGCATCCCCGGCCCGCTGTCGCAGCTCGAGCGGCGCGACCTGCGCACCCTCAACGCGGTGGGGCTGGTGCTGCGCAAGGAGCTGGATCTCCACCAACTCCTCACGATGGACGGCCGCTCGGTCCGCATCCGGCTGTTCGTCAACAGCCCGACCTACGTGGACTCGGCGGCACTGGATGACTTTGTCCACCAGGTGGTGCCCCGCAGTCTGGCGGGCTCCGGGGTCCAGTATCACTTCAGCGGCGACCTGCCCCTGTCGGTGAGCGTGGTGCGGGCCATCGTCGACAACCAGTTGAGCTCCATTGGTTGGACGCTGGCCGGCGTCGCCCTGATCATTCTGGTGGCCTACCGCAGCCCGTGGATCGCCCTGCTGGTCACCGCTCCGGTCGCCGGCGCCGCCGCCCTGGTCTTCGGTGGCATGGGCTACGCGGGGGTGCCGCTGGGCATCGCGAGCAGCATGTTCGCGGCGCTGTCGGTGGGCGCGGGCGTCGACTTCGCGCTCCACTGGTGGCACGTCTATGATCTCGAGAGGCAGGGCGGCGGCGACCACCTGCCGGCCGTCAGGACCGCGCACCAGGTTGCGGGCCCGGCGGTCCGCTGGAACGCTCTCGTCCTCTCCCTGAGCTTCCTGGTCCTCTCCCTGTCGGCACTCAAGCCGAACCGCACTCTGGGCTGGCTCCTGGCGGCAGCCATCGTCTCCGCCTACGTCGCGACCCTGTTCCTGATGCCCCGGCTGGTCCGCTGGCGCCGGAAACCGGAGCCTCGAATCCTAGGACCGCAATCCAGGACATTGCCGGTTTCCCTTCCGTCCTCTACCTTCAGTCCATCGAAAGACCGGGAGCGAGTCGTCTCCGCACAGGCTGAGAAAGCCGAAAGGGGGAGTTTATGAAGGGCTTTACGCGTCTCCTGTTGTTGCTCGGCATCGCACTGCTGCTGGTGGGCATTCCCAGCGCCAACGCCGCCCAGCGGACCTTCCCGCCTCAGGGAGAAATCGAGTACGAGCACTCCATCATCACCATCCCGTTGATTCTCGAGGGTGAGACCGAGCCCGCCGAGGTGCTGAAGCTCGATGCTTTCATGAAACTCGTGCGCGGCAAGCCGGTGCGCAACGGGCTGGGCTACCGCCAGGTCGAGTTCTACATCGACTCCTGGGAGCTCTACGGGTACAGCCGGGTGCTCGACGCCTACTTCACGTTCCAGGTCTCCGATACCGTCAAGCCGAAGAGCCTGGTGGTTTCCCTGCAGAAGGACCGTGACTATCCGGCGATGATCGTCTACAACGCGATCTACGACGTCTTCCTGAACGACGTCAAGATCATCGACAAGCAGGCCGGCGTGGCCTTCGCCACCGGCGTCATGGAGATCCCGCCGCGGAACATCACGGTGGCCTTCTACAAGCCGTTCTCCCTCTCCGCGGCCCGCAGGAAGGACGCCAAGCTGAACGCCAAGCTCGGCGACGTGGACTCCTCGTTCGAGCTCGACGCCGGTACCTGCGAGGACATGACCCAGATCACCGCTGAGCAGTTCTCGGCGGGTCTCCGGCAGGCCCGCGAGTACCGGGAGCGGCCGCTGGCCAAGCGGAGCAGCCATAAGCCGGCCGGCCAGCCGGCCGAGGGCACGGCGGCCCCGGCGGCGGCCCCTGGAGTCAAGAAGGGTTCTGGCAACTGACCGGCGGCACGGCCATCGCTCGTGGGTGGCCTGAAAGCAGGTTGCGGTGAATTTCAAAAGACGGCCCCAAGCCACCGGGGCCGTTTTTATGTTGGGTATTTGGGTTGGCCGAGAAAAGGAGATTTGGAAAATGGCCGTAAGAGATGTCCGTCCAGGGGTGATTCTGCTCACAGCCATGCTGCTCGGTTGCGGATGGTCCGCTCCGGCTCAGGCCAAGACATTGGCCGACGTCGCCTTCATGTCCGGTTGCTGGCGGGGCCGGCTCGAGGGGAGTGACTGGATCGAGGAACGCTACGGTCCGCCGGCCGCCGGCCTGATGATGGGAACCTCGCAGACCGTCGAAGACCAGAAAACGACGTTCTTCGAGTTCATCCAGATCGTCGAGAAGGACGGCGAAGTCGAAATGATTCCGGCGCCCGGGGGCCAGAAATCCGTCTCCTTCCGTCTCGTCCGCGTGGAAGGCAAGAAAGCGGTCTTCGAGAACCTCGAGCACGATTTCCCCAAGCGCATCATCTACCAGTTGAAGGACGACGGCTCTCTGTTCGCTCGGGTCGAAGGGGCCAAGCCCGAGCAGGCGATGGACTTCTCGATGAAGCCGGTGAGTTGCTCCGGCACGAACCTGGCGAACTTCAGCGTGAACTGGGGCGATCCCGGCAGCGACATTGGCCAGTATGACAACCCTTCGGGCATCGCGTTCTACAAGGACAGCCTGGGCGTCAACTCGCTCGTCCTCACCGACACCAACAACCATCGCCTGCGGGCTTTCACCGCCAACGGCATGTTCATCGAGAAGTGGGGCGAGAACGGACCCGGAGAAGGCCAGTTCTACTACCCGCAAGGGGTCGCGGTGAACAGCAAGGGTGAGGTCGTCATCGCCGACGCGGGCAACCACCGGATCGAACTCACCCTGGGGCCGCCGCCCGACATGATGCATCTCCCGGGCAGCTTCATCCGCGCCTTCGGCAAGGACGGCACCGGCGACGGCGAGTTCCACAACCCGCTTGCGGTGGCGGTCGACGCGCAGGACTACATCTATGTCGCCGACACCGACAACAACCGCATCCAGAAGTTCGACGCCAAGGGCCAGTTCATGACCAAGTGGGGCCGCGGCGGCCGGGGCGAGGGTGAATTCAACCTGCCGAGCGGCATCACCCTGGACTCCCAGGGGAACGTCTACGTCGTCGATACCGACAACCATCGCGTCCAGAAGTTCAACGCCGATGGCAAGTTCGTGGCCACCTGGGGGCAGAGCGGCTCCAAGCAGGGAGAGTTCTACCGGCCCAAGGGCATCGCCGCCGACAAGGAGGGAAACCTCTACGTCGCCGACTGCAACAACCACCGCGTCCAGAAGTTCAGCCCCACCGGCAAGTTCCTGGGCGCCTTCGGCCGCGAGGGACGCGCGCCCGGAGAGCTGTCTTTCCCCAACGCCGTCGCGGTCGACGACACGGGCCACATCTATGTCGCCGACTCAGGGAACGACCGGATCCAGGTCTTCCAGGAGAACAAAGCCGTCGCCGAGCTGTACAAGGCGGCGAAGTAGCCGCCGGCCGTAGCTCGCCTGTGACTTTCTTCTGGAGACGTTCATGGACCGAATGTTGAGATTCGCTTGCAGCTTCCTCGTCCTGCCGCTCCTTGCCGGTCCGGCGCGCTCTGCCGAGCAGAGCAACAGAGCCTTACGTGTGGATGGTGCGGACCCGCAATGCAATGAGGAGAAGGGAACGCCTTTCTGCTCCGTTGGCGCGGCGATCCGCGCGGCGAACAACCGGCCCGGACCCGACACCATCGACCTCGCCGAAGGCCAGATCTTCACCCTGACCCAGCCCGCGGTGAAGAATGCGATCGAAGGCGATACCGGGCTGCCGGTGATCGCGAGCGACATCACCTTGCACGGTCATGGCGCCACCGTGGAAAGGAGCAAGGCGAATCTCACTCCGCCCTTTCGCCTGTTCTGGGTCAACTCAGACGCCAGCCTGACGGTCGACCACCTCACCATCCGCGGCGGCTGGACGTCTCCCGGCCTGGACGGCGGCGGGCTTTACAACCTGGGCAGGACGAAGCTCGAGTGGGTGACGCTCACTCAAAACGTATCCGGCGACGACGGGGGCGCCATCCGCAATGCCGCCCGGCGCGAGAGCGTGAGCTCCACCATCCGCTACAACACCCCCCGGGGGGGCGGGGGCGGCGGGACGGGCGGCGGCCTCTACAACGTGCCGGTCGGCGGCGACGGCGCTACGCAGATCTCGGGCACCGCGTTCTTCGGCAACCGGTCGGCGGACCACGGCGGGGCGATCTTCAACAGCAGCAAGCTTTCCGTCGTCAACTCGACCTTCAGCGGCAACATCGCGGTGCACAACGGCGGCGCCATCCGCAACGTCGCAACCGCCAGGTTCAACAACGTCACCTTCTTCGCCAACCATGGCGGCGAAGGCGGCGGCAATCTCAGCAATATCGGCACCTTGACTCTCAGCAACAGCATCGTCGCGGGAGGCGTCGCCCCGGTCTCTCCGGATTGCGAGGAGATCATCCTCTCCGAGGGCTACAACCTGGTGCAGAACCGGGCGAACTGCACGATCGACGGCAGCGAGACCGGGCTCCTCACCGGCGTCGATCCGATGCTCTCGGCGCTGCAGGACATGGACGGCGGGATCAACCGGATGCACCGGCCGGCGACGAAGAGCGTGGTCGTCGACGGCGGCAATCCGGCGCCGCCTGGCAGTGGCGGCAATGCCTGCGAAGCCGTTGACCAGCGAGGCGCCACGCGCCCGCTGGACGGCAATCACGACTCGGTCGCGGGCTGCGACATGGGAGCGGCGGAAATCGGCGGTCACTGAGGACCGCCGCAAGCTGATCGAAGGCGGGCTGGAAGGCCCAGAGGGGAGAACGTCATGCTGCGCAAGCGTCTTGGTTTCGTCCTGGTTTCAGTGATCGCCCTGTCCCTGGGGTCCGCGGCAGCGGTTTGCGAAGCGCTGGACCAGACTGGCGGCACGGCCGGGAGCTCCGCGTTGGAGGCTTCATGGGGCCGGTTGCCGTTGCGGTTCGAGGCCAACGAGGGGCAACTCGACTCCCGGGTCCTGTTCGTCTCCCGCGGCTCCGGCTTCAACCTCTCACTCACCCGCGAGGGGGCCTCGCTCCTCTTCGTCGAGCCGGCGCGGCGCGGCATGGCCGAGGCCGCCGTGCCGCCGCGGTCCCTCGCCGTCGACCTGCGGCTGGTCGGCGGCAACGCTGCGCCCCAGGTGGCCGGAGAGTCGCCGGCGGCGCCGGCCAACTACTTCGTCGGCCGTGACCCGAGCCGCTGGCGCCGGGGTGTGCAGGCGTACGAGAGCGTCCGTTACGACGCCGTCTATCCGGGGGTCGACCTGGTCTTCCACGGCCGCCAGGGTCGGCTGGAGTACGACTTCGTCGTCGCTCCCGGCGCCGATCCCGGGCAGATCGAGCTCGACATCAGCGGGGCGGATGGGCTGACCGTCGATACCCAGGGAAGCCTCGTCATCAGCGCCGGCGACCGGTCTCTGATCCAGCCCAGGCCGGTCCTCTATCAGGAGGGCCCTCGTGGCCGCCAGGAAGTCGCGGGTGGCTACGTGCTCCACGAGGATCGCGTCAAGTTCACCGTCGCCGCCTACGACCGTTCGCTGCCCCTGGTGATCGATCCCGTGTTCACGTATGCGTCCTATTACGGTGGCGGCGGGATCGAGGAGCTCTTCGGGATCGCCCACGACGCGCAGGGCAACGTCTGGGCCACCGGCCTCACCTCCTCGGCCAACCTGCCGGTATCGGCCGGCGCGCTGGACGGCGCCTACGGCGGGGCGGGAGACGTCTTCGTCACCAAGTTCGACAAGAATTGGAACACCCTCTTCTCCTCCTATATCGGGGGCACGGGCTTCGAGCAGTCCTGGGCGATGGCGTTGGACAAGGCGGGCAATGCCTACCTCGTGGGAAATACCCGATCCACCGACTTTCCCGTCGTCGGCGGCATCCAGACGAGCTTGTCCGGAGACCGCGACGCCTTTCTGGTGAAGCTCAACCCCACGGGCACGCAGATCCTGTACTCGACCTATCTGGGTGGCCGCGAGACCGACTGGGGCTACTTCATCGAGCTCGATTCCAAGGGCGCGATCTACATCGCCGGCGAGACCGAATCGCCGGACTTCCCCGTTCGCTCCGCGGCGCAGTCCGCCTACCATGGCGGCGAAGACGCGTTCGTGACCAAGCTCACTCCCGACGGGGCGATCGTCTATTCGACCTTCATCGGCGGCGGGAACACCGAGCGCGCCTGGGGTGTCCGGGTCGACGGCAAGGGCATCGCCTACGTGGCGGGCCAGACCGGCTCGCCGAACTTTCCCACGGCGAACGCGTTTCAACGGCGTTTCGGCGGCGGCCGGCTGGACGCGTTCATGACCGCCATTGCCGAGGACGGCAAGAGCTTCGTCTACTCCACCTTCGCCGGCGGAACAAGCACGGATCAAGGGTTCGCGGTCGCCGTGGACGCGAAGGGGAACGCACGCTATACGGGCGGCGCCGGTAACAAGACCTTCCCCCTGCGGCAGGCGATCCAGCCCACCTACGGGGGCGGCCCCAGCGACGTCTTCGTCCTGGGGCTGAGCAAGAACGGAGCCCTCCAGTTTTCCACCTTCATCGGCGGATCGCTGGGCGACGCCGCTTTCGCCATGGGGCTGGACGCACAGTCCAACATCTACGTCACCGGTCAGACGGAGTCCACCAACTATCCGGTACGCAACGCCTTGCAGACGAAGCTGGGCGGCCTGCGCGACGGCTTCCTGACCAAGCTGCGGCCCGACGGCAAGGCCTACATCTACTCGACGTTCTTCGGTGGCTCTACGATCGACGAGGGCACCGCCATTGACGTCGCCTCCAGCGGTCTGCTGTACATCGGCGGCTTCAGCGACGGGAACTTCCCGCTGGTGAGCCCGGAGCAGGGCACCTACGCCGGCCTGCGTGACGGCGTCATCACCCGGATGAGCGACGGCGCCGCTCAGGGGCTCGCGGTCTCCTGCGCCACGGCGGCGCGGCGGCTCCCGCGCGCGAACGGGGGCCTGATCGACGTCGGCTTGTCGGCGCAGGTGGCGGGCGGCGACGGCGCCGCCCAAGAGCTGGCGGTCCAGGTCTTCGGCGACGATGGTGCCACTCTGGACGACATGGACAGCCCGGAGCCGGGCAGGCTCCTGCTGCGGGCCGAGAGGTCGTCCGCCGCGAGCGACCGCGTGTACCTGATCGTGGTGTCGGCCAAGGACGGCGCGGGGAACCGGGGCTCCGCAACCTGTTCAGTGGTCGTGCCGCGCAGCCAGAAACCTGACGACGTCGAGAGCGCCTTGGCCCGCGCCGCGGCTCTCGAGAACTCGTTCGAGCGTCAACGGGTGCTTCCAGCGGGCTTCTCGCGGCTGGACGGGACCGGCGCCGGAATCCAATAGACCACCAACGAAGGGAGTGACCGACATGCCTACCCATCCACAGGATCATCCGCAGGCTCCGGCCGCATTGAGCCGGCGCCGCTTTCTGGGCGGCGCGGCCACGGCCCTGGCGGCCGGCACCGCCGGACTCACGCCCCTGGCGGTGGGCGGGAGCACCGCCGAGGCGGCGGGAGTGATCGGGCCGCCGACCGGCAGCGCCCGCCTGGACGCCGCCGTGCATTTCCGCGAGGCCATGATGCAGCGCATGGTCGCGATGGGCATGCCGGAGCACCACAACAACGGCGACGAGGACCATCTCCCCGGGTTCATCGGCAACTACAGCAAGGGGCTGAACCACAACAACCTTGGCGAGGTCGTGCCGGCCGACTACAACGACCTGCTGCTGGTGCTGCAGAACGGCACCCCAGCCTACTTCCGGGCTCTCCTCTTGGCCGGCGCCACCCGCCTGACCAACCCCCAGGCCGGCCTCGCGTTCGACAGCGAGGGGCTCGACCCGCAGCAGTACACCATGCCCCCGGCGCCCGCCTTCAGCAGCGCCGAGATCGCGGCGGAGATCGTCGAGCACTACTGGCAGGCGCTGCTGCGCGACGTCAACTTCGCACGGTACCGCACGGACCCGCTCGCCCAGGCGGCGGTCGCCGATCTCAACCGGCTTTCCGATTTCCGCGGGCCGAAGGTCGATGGCAAGGTCACGACGTCGACCCTCTTCCGCGATGCGCTCCCGGGCACCCTGGTGGGCCCCTACATCTCCCAGTTCCTGTGGCTCAACACCCCCTTCGGGGCCGAGCTCGTCGACCGGCGGATACGGACGCGGCCCGCCGGCGAAGAGTTCGCCACCACGTTCAGCGACTGGCTCGCCATCCAGAACGGCAACGTGCCGGGCGTTGAAACTTTCCTGCCTCAGCGGCGTTACATCATCAACGGCCGCGACCTCGCCCAGTGGGTCCACATCGACGTGCTCTTCCAGGCCTATTTCAACGCCTGCCTGATCCTCGGCACGCCCACGATCCACGGCGGCATCGAGGCGCCGATCAACCCTGGCAACCCCTATTTCGAAGCCCGGAATGAAGACGGTTTCGGCACTCTGGGCGGTCCCTTCTTCAAGACCATCCTGTGCGAGGTTGCCACGCGGGCTCTCAAGGCGGTCTGGTACCAGAAGTGGTTCGTGCACCGCCGCCTGCGGCCGGAGGTGTTCGCTGGCCGTGTCCATGTCCACAAAGCGGGCCTCAAGAGCTATCCGCTCCATGCGGACGTGCTCGAGTCGGAGGCCGTCGATCGCGTGCACAGCGAGCACGGCACCTACCTGCTGCCCCTGCCGTTCAAGGA
>CAXTNS010000052.1:0-6464 GCA_964245465.1 uncultured Thermoanaerobaculia bacterium | reverse complement strand
CTCCCCAACCCACCCCTCGTATGGCGCTGGCCACGCCACCGTGGCGGGAGCGTGTGTGACCCTGCTCAAGGCCCTGTTCGACGAGACCTATGTCATCCCGCGTCCCAAGATCCCGACCCAGAACGGCACGGCGCTGCGGAACCTCAACGGCGCCGTCCTGACGGTGGGTGGCGAGCTCAACAAGCTGGCGTCCAACGTCGCCACCGGACGCAACATTGCCGGCATGCATTGGCGCTCCGACGCCAACCAGTCGTTCCTCTTCGGGGAGCAGATAGCGCTGCATACCCTGGTCGACAGTCTGGCCTGCCTCAACGAGGATTTCGTCCGGGGACCGATGACCTTCACCAGCTTCCAAGGGAAGAAGGTCGCGGTGCACAAGGACCACTTCACTATGACCTGAGCGCCTGCCCGGCGGGAAGGATGTGACGGCGAGGGCGGCCACCAAGCCGCCCTCGCGTCGTTTGGAGAGGAAGGAGAGACGTCTAGCCGGCGGGCTTGAACAGAGCGATGGTCCCGCCCGTCGGGTCGCCAACGATCGCGAACCTTCCGATGTTGGGGATGTCGGTCGGCGGTACGTAGGTCGCTCCGCCGAGCTCCCCGGCGCGGGCCGCGGAAGCGTCGACGTCAGCCACGGAGACGTAGGGAAGCCAGGCGGGAGGTTGATCCGCTGACTGGCTCATCCCCGCGGCGTCCTGGTCACCCCGCTTGAAAAGCGTATAGGTCCCCATCTCTCCCATGTCCATGTCGGCCGCGCTCCAGCCGAAGAGGGTGGAGTAGAAGTCTTTGGCCTTGCCGGAGTCCGAGGTCGTCAGCTCGTTCCAGCAGAAGGACCCGATCGCCGGTGGCCCTTGGGGCTCGGGAGAGGGATTCTGGCTTCTGAAGGGGGCGATCCGGGCGCCCGCCGGATCCTTGACGATCGCGAAGCGGCCGATCTCCGGGATGTCCGTCGGAGGCATGATCACGGCTCCACCCTTACCCTCGGCCTGGCTGGCTGCCTGGTCCACGTCGTTGACCGAGACATAGGCGAGCCAGGAGGCCGCATCGCCTTCGCCAGGGCCCAGGGGAGCGATGCCGCCGATGTCCGACCCGCCGCTCCGAAGCATCGTGTACGGTCCCATCGGTCCCATGTCCACCACGTGCGACCCCCAGTCGAAGAGCTTCGAATAGAAGTCCAGCGAAGCCTGGACATCCGGGGTCATCAAGTCGTACCAGACGAACCTGCCTGCACCGAAGTTGCTTTCGTTCCCCATTCCTCGTTCCTTTCTGGGTTCATGAGAGAAGCATTGCGGCCGGTGCCGACGGAGCCTGCCAACTGTTCCAGCATCAGCGCCGGAAATGCGAACAGGATGGGCGGATCGAGGGGGTCGGCGGGCTGAAGCTGAAGGCCCTGCTCCGGGAACCCCAAGAATTTCCCCTGGCTGACCCTGACCTCCAAGCCACGGTTCCTGGAGCGCAGGATCGGGCTACCGTCGATCAGACAGGCGACGAGGTCCGCTCGACGATCGACACCGGCAGAGAGAAGATAGTAGCACCCATCGGCCATTTGTGGCAGTGCGAAGGTGCCGGCGCCAAGCCGCATCGTGCAGGCGACCGGCCGGCCTTCCGGAGCGGCTTTCTTGAACAGCGCCACGACCACCAGGCCTTCGAATCCCTCTGGCGCGGCGACGTTGCCGGCCAACCCTCCGCCCTCCTGGGGAGTTGCTGGCCGAAGATCGCTGATCTGGAAAGGCGCGCTTTGGATCACTCTCGCGAGACGGCGCAGACGCTCCGGGGCCACTCCCACTCTGGCCTTGAATTGACGCCCGAAGGTTGAAGCGCTGAGGAAGCCCAGTTCCTCGCAGATCTCCTCCAGATGCATCGGCGTCGTCAGTAGGAGTTTCTTGGCCGCTTCGAACCGCAGAGCGCTCTGGAAGAGCCCTGGAGGAATGCCGGTCATCAGGCGGAACACACGGTTGAAGTGGAAGGGGCTCATGAAGCTGAGGCTCGCCATCTCGCCCAGGGTGAGACGGATGGCCGGGCTCTCCCGCATGACCCGAATGACCCGCGCGCAGACCGTGCGGTGGTGTTCCTCCGTATTCTGGGTGAGGGGACCTTGTAAGGACGACACCCTCCCCATGTCTTCGCTGCGCAAAGCTGTGTGCTCCTCTCAAACTAAAAGTTAGGCCGGATAGTTATAGCACATTAATCAGGAAAGAGAGAAGCAATTGAGGCATATTAGAGTTTTTAAGCGGATAGACAGCCTCCGCCAAACAAGGTCAACCGGCCTTCGCCGGGAAGTGGTTTCGAAGGCCCTGAGGCTTCAAACCTCAGGGCCTTCGTTTTTCAGGCCGCTGACGCCGAAGGGAGCCCCGCGGCGCGGAAGAGCTCCACGGCCTCCCCGATCACCCGCGCGTCGCGCAGGATCCGGCGGTGGCCGAGGCCGGCTGTGGTCACCAGGCGAGCGCCGGGCCAAGCGTGGGCGAGCAACTGCCCTTCCCGGTAGGGGACCTCCACGTCGTCGAGGTCATGGAAGATCAGGGCCGGCACCCTGAGACGCGGGGCGCAGACGCGGGCCGAGAAATGGGGCCATACGGTGGGGCCGAAGCGCCTCTCCATCTCGCCGCGCAGCCCCCATTCCGCCGGCCAGGAGAGGCGGAACTGGCGCGAGAAGCCGCGCACCGCCTGGTTGGCGCTGGCAGCCGGGGCCACGTAGAGGACCCGGCCGGCGTCCAAGCCGTCGCGGAGGGCCAGGGTGGTGCAGAGGGCGCCGAAGGAATGGGCGATCACCCCGCGCAGCGGCCCGATGGCTTTTCCCACCTGCTGGACGGCCTCGGTGGCCACCAGGGCGTTGGTGCGGCGGCCGGGGCTCCGTCCATGGGCCGGCAGGTCGAAGGCGACCACCCGGTGACCGGCCGCCACCAGCGGCTCCACGAAGGCTCCGAGCTGCGATCCCCGACCGGACCAGCCGTGCACCAGCAGCACGGTGGGGCCCTGGCCCCAGGCATAAGCCGCCAGGCGGGTGTCCTGGAAGAGGATCGAGAAGCGCTCGGCCTGTTTCAGGACCTGGGTCTCCCGCGGCGGCTCGGCGTAGCGGAACGGTGTGCAGAAGAAGTGGAAAGCGAGGGGGCCCGCGAGCGACGGGGAGATCCGGCCGAGGCCGTTCAAGCCCGTCCGGGCGAGCCGGAAGGGGAAAGGGAGAGCCATCGCAGATCGTTTCCTGCCGGTCCGTTCCACGTCCATCGCTTTCTCCCTCCTCCTTACTTACTCATAGGTAAGTAGGCTGGTTAAAAAAATAGGGCAAATCAGGGCCGCATCTGGCGCCGGAGCTGCTCCAAGGCGGTGTCGAAGCGCTCCGGCCCCCAAGCGCGGGCGATCTGCAAGGCGCCTTGAAGAGTGGCTCCGATCACCATGGCCTGATCCGCGGGCTCGCCGGGAAACTGGAAGGCCCTCTGCTGCCGGCCTTCGTCGAGGAGGCGGGTCAGCCACTGCTGCAGGTCGACGATCAGGGCGCTGGCGGACATCCTCATCTCCTCGGGGATCGAGTGGTATTCCGCCTGAAGGATGCCTGAGGGGCAGATCTTGCCGCCGCGCGTCTTGAAGTCCAGGTAGATCTGAAAGTAGGCCTCGAGCTTGCGCCAGGGGTCCCTCTCCTCGGCATCCAGCTTCTCGGCCCAGCGGGCGAAGCGGCGCCGGTAGCGCTCGATAACGGCGACGCCCAGATCGGCCTTGGAGCGGAAGTGGTAGTGGACGGCGGCGTTCTTGACCCCCAGCCGCTCGGCGATGTGCTGGTAGCTGAAGGCGTTGAAGCCCCGCTCCTGAAGCATCGCCTCGGCGGTGTCGAGGATCTCGCGCTTGGTGTCCCGGGGAATCGCCGTCATGACGCAGGAGCTTACTTACTAGTCAGTCAGTCGTCAAGAGCTTCGCAGCTCCCGCAATCCCCGCAGTCGTCCCAGCCACTCCGCCATCCCCTGACCAGTCCGGCTGGAGGTCTCCAGCACCTCAATCCCCGGCCGCACTTCCTGAAGATTGTGGAGGGCCTCCGCGCGGTCGAAACCGGCCGCTTCCGCGAGGTCGGTTTTGGTGATCAGTGCGAGGTCCGCGCCGTTGAAGATGGTGGGGTATTTGAGCGGTTTGTCTTCCCCTTCCGTCACCGAAAGGAGGACGGCGCGCAGGTGCTCTCCCAGGTCGTAGCTCGCCGGGCATACCAGGTTGCCGACGTTTTCGACGAAGAGGAAGTCGAGTGACGCGAGGTCCCAGTCCGCCAGGGCTGCGTCCAGCATCTCCGCGTCCAAGTGGCAGACGGTGCCGGTGGTGATCTGCCGTACCGGGGCGCCCGAGCGGCCCAGGCGCTGGGCGTCGCGGTCGGTCGCCAGGTCGCCGACCAGCGCGGCCACCCGGTGCTCCGGCTGGAGGTCCCGCAGGGTCGCTTCCAGCAGCGCCGTCTTGCCGGCTCCCGGGCTGGAGACCAGGTTGACGACGTACACCCCCGCGGAGCGGAACCGCTCGCGCAACTCGCGGGCGAGGAGGTCGTTCTTCTTGAGGACGCCCTGGCGGACCTCAATGATCCTGGGTTGCGGTTGCATGGTCTGTCACCTCCAGAGCGGTCAGCTCGAGCTCTCGGCCCCGCACCACGTCCGGGGTGGGTGTATTGCACACCGGGCAGTGGAAGTGCTGGATGCTTGGCAATCGCCGCTCGGCGTCGCAGCATGGGCAGAGGACCACCACTGGGACGTCCTCGATCTCCAGCCGGGCGCCTTCGATCGCCGTCCCCTCGGCGGCCAGGTCGAAGGAAAAGAGCAGCGCCTCCTTCACCACGCCGGAGAGCGGCCCCAGCCGCAGGTGCAGGGCTTCGACGCGGACGCCGCCCATCTGTTCCGCCTTCTCGGCTGCCATCTCGATCAGGCTGATGGCGATGGAGAGCTCGTGCATGGTTTGTGCATCAGAAAATGGGCTGATTGAGTGAAGCACCCCGAGGATCAGGATACACGATTGAATTGAACGTTCTGAGTTCTTGACAAGTGGTGCTTCGGGGTGTATTCAGGGATTCCCGGCGGTAGAAGTCGTACCGCGACGCGTGGAAGCGGTGCCCGTTCTTTCAATTTTCCCCAGAAGGAGGTCGATCATGGCCCCGGCAGCGGACCCTACCCAGGCAGCTGAACCCGTGGTGCACGTCCTCTGGATCAACGCGGGCCTCAGCTGTGACGGCGACTCCGTAGCCCTTACGGCCGCGACCCAGCCGAGCATCGAAGAGATCGCGATGGGCGCCCTCCCCGGGCTGCCGAAGATCGCGGTGCACTGGCCCCTCATCGACTTCGAATGCGGCCCGGTAGGCGGCGCCGACACTTTCATCAATTGGTTCTTCAAGGCGGAACGCGGCGAGATCGATCCGTTCGTGCTGGTGGTCGAGGGCTCGATCCCCAACGAATCCATCAAAGAAGAAGGGTACTGGAGCGGTTTCGGGACCGATCCCGCGACCGGCCAGCCGATCACCACCAGCGAGTGGCTCGACCGTCTCGCCCCCAAGGCGCTGGTGGTGCTGGCGGTGGGCACCTGCGCGACCTACGGCGGCATCCACGCCATGGCCGGCAACCCGACCGGCGCCATGGGCGTGGCGGACTACCTCGGCTGGGGCTGGAAGAGCAGCGCCGGCATCCCGATCGTCAACGTGCCCGGCTGCCCGGTCCACCCGGACAACCTCTCGGAAACCATCACCTACCTGCTCTACCAGGCGACCGGCCAGGCGCCCATGATCCCCCTGGATGAGGCGCTGCGGCCAACGTGGCTCTTTGGCCACACGGTGCACGAGGGGTGCGACCGCGCCGGCTACTACGAGCAGGGCGACTTCGCCCACGAGTACGGGTCGCCGAAGTGCATCGTGAAGCTGGGCTGCTGGGGGCCTGTCGTCAAGTGCAACGTGCCGAAGCGTGGGTGGATCAACGGGGTGGGCGGATGCCCTAACGTAGGCGGTATCTGCATCGGCTGCACGATGCCGGGATTCCCCGACAAGTTCATGCCGTTCATGGACGAGCCTCCGGGCGCCCGGGTCTCGACCGCCGCGAGCGGCCTCTACGGCGGGATGATCCGGGGTCTGCGGAGCGTCACCGCCAGGACCCTCGACAAGGAGCCCAAGTGGCGCCATCCAGGAAAGAAGCTGACAACGGGATACGAGAAGACCTGGTGAAACGGGCAAAAGGAGGCCGCATGTCAAAGGATCCGCACGACAGCGTCACCAAGCACGAGAAGGGTGGCCCACAGAACGTTGGCAAGAGCATCAGCGGGAGGGGAGAGGACGTGGTGAAGAAGGATGGCAAGGAGCCGGGCCGCTACGAGGTCGAAGAGCAAGGGGCTGACCGCCCCGTGGGCAAGTCCACGGCCCGGGACCAGACCGGAATCAATCCCAATCCCAAGGATTCCAAGAGTTGAGCTGAGAGTCTGACCAAAGGGGGGATGCGAGATGGCGATCGCGACCGATACCAAGACCACGC
>CAXTNS010000051.1:7310-18099 GCA_964245465.1 uncultured Thermoanaerobaculia bacterium | reverse complement strand
GGCTTCCACAGGACAAGGGCGCCGCCGTTCGACAGCACGGCGACCTGCGGCATGGACTGGAAGCCGGCGGCGGTGCTGCTGACGCGCGTGGGAGTCCCGATCGGACTGCCGGAGGCGTTGAAGCGCTGGATCAAGACGTCCTGGTCCTGGATCTGCCGGTTTTCAAAGAAAGGAGAGGCTCGAACGTAGGCCTGCTCTTCGGTCCAGGCCAAGAGGAACTGCCCGTTCGACAGGAATGCCACGGAGGGGTCCTTGCGGCTGCGTACGATCCCCTCATTCCGGGTACCGAGGATCTCGTTGGTGACCAGGTCGAGTTGGGCGCTCGCGGCGGTGCCGTCCAGGCGCTGGAAAAGCCCGCGGATGCCCCTCTGGTCATTTTCCCAGACGACCAAAGCGGAGCCGGTTCCCGAGAAGGCCGCCACGGGATTCTTCTGTTTGAAGTCATCGGTACGATTGACGCGGAAGGGCTCGCTCGCGGGACGTACTTCGGCCATGGCGGGGACGGCCACGGCGGTCATCAGGGACAGGGCGACAACCGAACGGAACGTTTGTGCTCGCACAGTCTCCTCCTCCAAAATGTAGGCGGTTCGTCCGGACAGGACTTCCTTACTGTCTTGCCATTGTACCCTATTTCTCTTGTCGACTTGCTATAACACCCTATTTTTTCTCGCCAATTCCGTCATCCGGGTCAGGTGGTGGTCGTCGTGCTCGGCGGTGAAGAAGGCCATGTCGAGGACCCTCATCGGCTGATGGAGCCGGGGATGGAGGGCGGTCAGGGAAACGAGGCCTTCGTCCCAGGTATCGAGACGGGCCACGAAGCGCTCACGCTCGTGGCGGAAGCCCGCGAGAAGCTCCTCGATGGGACGCCGGTTGTGGTCCGCCTCCCAGGTCTTGCGGTTGGTCATGTCCGCGGCCCGAAGGACGGGGAGGCCCGCCAGGAAGTCGTCCAGCCGGCCGGAGTGGAGATCGTCCAGGTCCAGGAGATGGCCGACGTGCTCCTGGATCGACCACGCATCGCCATCCCGCCGGGTCAAGGCGGCGGAGGAGAGGTGGCGGACCTTGTCCTCGATCCGCGCCGGAGTCCCCCGCAGGCGCTCGACGACCACCGGGAAGAAGGATTCAGGGAGATCGAACTGGAAGTGCCGGTCGGTCCAGCGGGGGACGTCCATACCCCCATTATGACCCCAATATGGCCTGAAAGACTGGCCCGCAGACCGACTCTCCTACGCCGTCCGCCGCTCCTCTTCGGGCTGGACCTCCTCCAGCTCAACCGACACCAGCTTCGAGACGCCTTTCTCCTCCATGGTGACGCCGTAGAGGCGGGAGGCGACTTCCATCGTCAGCTTGTTGTGAGTGATGACGATGAACTGGGTGTAGCCCGCCATCTCCTTCAAAAGGTCCACGAAGCGGGTGGTGTTGACGTCGTCGAGCGGCGCGTCCACCTCGTCGAGGATGCAGAGAGGGGAGGGCTTGGTGCGGAAGAGGGCGAAGAGGAGCGCGATGGCCGTCAGCGCCTTCTCGCCGCCCGACATCAGCATCAGGTTCTGCAGCCGCTTGCCGGGAGGGCGGGCCAGGATCTCGATGCCGCTTTCCAGGGGATCGTCCTCGTCGAGCAGGCGCATCTCGGCCTCGCCGCCGCGGAACAGGCGCGAGAAGATCTCGCCGAAGTTCTTGTTGACCTCCACGAAGGTCGTGTTGAAGCGTTCGCCCGAGGCCTCGTTGATCTCCTTGATCGTCTTCTTGAGGCTCTCGACCGAGTTGGCCACGTCGGCGCGCTGGGTGGTGAGGAACTCGTAGCGCTGCTCCTGCTCGTCGTGCTCCTGGACGGCCAGGATGTTGACCGGCCCCAACCGCTCCAGGGCGGCCTTGGTGCGGGCCAACTCGGCCTCGAGCTCGGCGAGGTCGGCACGAGGCTCGCCCGGGGCTTCGGGCAGCTCGGCCGGCTGGTCTTCGCGGCTGAACTCGTCGCGGAAGGTGAGGGCCAGGTGCTCGGCGTCCTGGCGCAGGCTGGCCTGCTGGATGCGCAACTCCTCGACCTCGGTGCGCACGGCGTCGCGGTGTTCGCGGTGGCCGGCGATGTTCTCTTCAAGGAGGCGGATCTCCTGGCGGTGGAGGTCGAGCCTCTCCTGCTCTTCGAGCACGCCTTCCTCGGCCGCGGCCTTCTGTTCCAGGGCGGTCTGAAGATCGGTCTGGGCGCGCTCCAAGGCCTGCTCCAGGTCCGAGCGGCGGCCGGTGAGCTTGTCGGCTTCCTGGCGCCAGGCGGTGATCTGGCTCCGGCCGCGCTCGACTTCCCCTTTTAAGCGGCTCATCTCGCGGTCATGGGATTCGAGCCGCTCGTCCAGCAGCTCCAAGCGGCCCCGGCGGCCGGCGCTCGCCGTGCGCAGTCCCTCGCGATGGGCCTTGGCGGCTTCGAGCTCGGCCTGGGCGTGCTCGAAGTCCTCCTGAAGGCCGGTGCTCCGCGCCTCGGCCGCAGCCAGCTCCTCCTGAAGGTGCTGGCGGCGCTCGGCCACGCGCTCGATCTCGCGGGCGATCTCGGCTTGTTCCGCCGTCAAGGTCTCGGCTTCGGTCGAGAGGCGGCGGTGGCGGGCGGCGGCGTCCTCCATGCGGGCCTTGCCCACGGCGAGCTCCTGGCGGAGCTGGGCCACTTCGCCCTGCAGGCGGTTGGATTCCCTGGCCAGCGAGGCGCGCTCGGCGATCAACCGGTCGAGCAGCTCGCCGGCCGCGCGGAGCTGGGCTTCGAGGTCGGGGACCTGCTTGCCCAGGGCGGCCAGCTCGCTCTCCCGCTCCAGCACGCCCGGCGTGGCCACCTCGCCTTCGACGTGGAAGGTGCCGGCTTCCACCCACACACCCTCGCGGCTCAGGAAGGCGAGCCCGGGATGGAGCTTCGCGAGACGCTCGGCGTCGGCGGCCGTGCGCACCAGGAACGCCGGGGGCAGGGCCGCCGCCAGGTCTTCAGAGAGCCCCAGGGCCTCGCTCAGGGAGAGCACCACGGCCGGGTCGTCCAGCGCCTGCATTGCCTGAGTCATGGGCCAGGACTCGGGGGGGCCCGCCTGCCGTTCGATGAGAATGGCGGCCGAGCGGCCGGCCAGGGCGGTCGCCAGGCTGCGGGCGCTCTCGCCGGCTTCGAGCACGACGGCGTCGGCGAGGCTCCCGAGGTAGACGTCGAGGCTGCGCTCCCAGCCCTCGACGGCCTTGGCCTGGCTCACTAGATAGACGGGCGTGTCGATGCCCGCGGAGGCGAGGGCCTTCTCCAGGGCGGCCCGGCGCTGGGCGTGGGCGCGGGAGAGCTCGGCCAGGATGCGCTGGCGCTGGCGGGCGCCGGAGAGCTGATTCTCCAGGCTCCGCTTCTTCTCCGAGGCTTCGCCCTCGCGCCGCATGGTCATATCGAGGGTGCCGGCGACCTTCTCCTGCTCGGTCGACTTGGCGTCCAGGGCGGCTTCCGTGGCAGCGACCTTGTTGCGAGCCATCTCCAGGACCTCGGCCGCCTGCTTGACCTCGAAGGCGTGCTGAGAGATCTCCTGGTCGATCCGATGGCGCCGGAAGTTGCCCTTCTCCTGCTCGATCTGCGCCTGTTGCACGCGGTTGCGGGCGGCGTTGATCTCGGAGGCGGCGGCGAGCATCTGCGAGCGGAAGCCGTCGACGCGGGCGGACACCTGTTTCAGATCGCGCTCGGCCACGGCGATCTGCCGCTCATCCTCGTCCACGGCCGCGGCGGCCTGCTCGCGGTCGGCCGCCAGCTCCTGGCGCTTCTCTTCGAGCGAGGCCAGGGCGTCCTCGTGAGCGGCGATCTCCTGCTCGCGCCGGTCGGCCAGCGCCCGCCCCTGGGCCGCCCGCTCGCCGATCTCCTGAACGGTCTGGCGGTTGGCCTTCAAGAACTCCTGCCGGCCCTCGATGACGGCGGCGTACTCGGCCACCTTCTGGTGGCGCTCGGCCATGAGGCGGGCCAGCTCGTCGAGCCGCTCGCGCCCGGCGGCGAGGGCGGCCTCGTTTCTGTGGAGATCGGCGGCGAGGGCGGCCTCGCGGGAGGTCGAGTCCTCGATCCGCGCCTTGAGAGCCAGGAGGCGAGCCGAGAGCGCGGCCCAGCGGCCGAGGAGCACCTGCTCCAGCAGCTCCCGGTACTCCGTCTCCTTCTCCTGGTAACGGCGGGCCGCGGAAGCCTGGCGCTTGAGGGAGCGCAGGGCGCGCTCGACCTCGGAGATGACGTCGTCCAGGCGCAGCAGGTTCGAGGTCGCTTCCTGGAGCTTCAGCTCGGCGACGCTCTTGCGCGCCTTGTAGCGGGTGATGCCGGCCGCCTCTTCGATCAGCTTGCGCCGCTCCTGGGGCTTGCCGGAGAGGATCAGGCCGATTTTTCCCTGCTCGATGACGGAGTAGGCCCGGATCCCCAGGCCCGTGTCCATCAGCAGGTCCCGGACGTCCTTCAGGCGCACCACCCGGCCGTTGAGGCGGTACTGGCTCTCGCCGCCCCGGAAGACCCGCCGGCCGATGGTGATGCGGCCGTCGTCCGCGCCGGGCAGGTCCAGCTCGGTGCGCAAGGTGAGGACGCACTCGGCCATCCCCAGCGGCTTGCGGGAGTCCGAGCCGTTGAAGATGACGTCCTCCATGGTGCCGCCGCGCAGGCTCTTGGCGCTCTGCTCGCCGAGCACCCAGGTGATGGCTTCCGAGAGGTTGCTCTTGCCACAACCGTTGGGGCCGACGATGGCGTTGACGCCGCCCGACAGGCGGACTTCGACGGGGTCGACGAAGGACTTGAAACCGGAGATCTCGAGGCGCTCGACTTTCAGCATGCGGTGGTTTCCGAATGGTCTCCAGGGGTCTCCCAAGCGATGGAAGGCAGCTTAGCAGAGCAAAATGGAGACCACAAGTAGATGGGGTGGAGCAGGGGAGTGGTACTAGATATGGGGCGGCGCCGAGAGCCTTGGGACGGCCGGCGGGCTGGCGCTCCGGACCCTGGTCACGATAAGCTTCAGCGGGCGCACGGGCCACTTTTCCATGGAGACGATCCTCATCGTGGGCGCCGGGCTGGTGGGCTCGCTGCTGTCCATCTACCTGGCCCGCCAAGGGCACCGCGTTCACCTCTTCGAACGCTATCCCGACTTCCGCAAGGCCAAGGCACCGTCAGGCAAATCGATCAATCTCACGATCTGCGAGCGGGGCTTCGCCTCGCTCGACCGAGTGGGCGCCGGAGACTTGGTACGGGCCATCTCGGTGCCCTGCTACGGCCGTATGATGCACGCGGCCGACGGCTCGGTCGAGCTTCAGCCCTACGGCAACCGGCGCGAGGCGATCCACTCGGTGTCGCGCAGCTACCTGAACCGCGCCCTGCTCACCTTGGCCGTCAAAGAGCCCTATCTGACCTGCCACTTCGAGCAGAGGTGCCTGGACGTGGACCTCGACCGCCCGGCGGCCACCTTCAAGCACCTGCGCACCGGCGAGGTCACCGAATGGCCGGCCGACCGGCTCTTCGGAGCGGATGGCTCCCATTCCGCCGTGCGCCTGAAGATGCAGCGGGGCCAGCGCTTCAACTTCCTTCAGGAGTACCTGGACCAGGGCTACAAGGAGCTGAGCGTGCCGCCCACCCCGGCAGGGAGCTGGGCCCTCGCCGGCAACGTGATCCACATCTGGCCGCGCGGCCATTACATGCTGATCGGCTTCCCCAACCTGGACCGCAGCTTCACCCTGTCGCTGCACATGCCGTTCGAGGGCGATCCCTCGTTCTCCTCTCTGCGCACGCCGGACGACGTGCTGCGCCTGTTCGAGACCTCCTTCCCCGACGCTCTGCCCCTGCTGCCGAACCTGGTCCAGGACTTCTTCGGCCGGCCGGAAGCGTCGATGGTCACCATCCGCTGCAACCCCTGGATCTACCAGGACAAGGTGGCGCTCATCGGCGACGCGGCCCACGCCATCGTGCCCTCCTACGGGCAGGGGGCCAACTCCGGCTTCGAGGACTGCTCGATCCTCAGCGACCTCCTGGCCTCGAGCGGCGGCGACTGGGGCAAGACGCTCCGCGCGTTCCAGGCGCTCCGCAGGCCGAACGCCGACGCCATCGGCGACCTGGCGCTCGAGCACTTCCACGAGCTGCGGTACCTGGTCGGCGACCCGTACTTCCTGCTGCGCAAGCGGATCGAGCGGCGGATCAACGAGCTGTTCCCGGACCGTTACGTCCCCCTCTACAACCTGATCTCGTTCACCTGCGTCTCCTATGTCGAGGCGTTGCGGCGAGACCGGGAGCAACGCGCCGTGATCGACCGCGTCCTCGAATCGCCAGAGCTCCTGGAGTGTCTCGATTGCAATGAGGTTCGAGACTGGATCGGACGCCTCCTGGATGAGACCCTGACTCTTCCCGCCGAGCCGGCTGAGCCGGTGGTATGGAGACGGATCGCATGAGGCCGTCGTGACGGCCGCACCTTTCCTTGACTATGCCGGGGGCTTTCTTTGCATGGAGGGGATCGCTCTTGCGGGCCTGGTGGAGCGGCTCGGTGCCCCATTCTTCCTGATCAGCGAATCCCGGCTGCGCGCCAACTACCGAGCCCTGGAACGGGGGCTCTCCCAGGCGGGCGCTGGAACGATCCTGCGCTACTGCGCCAAGACCAACCATGAGGCCGCGGTGCTGGAGTTACTCGCCGGGTGCGGCAGCCACCTGCTGGCCAGCCATGCGGCCGAAGCGGCTCTCGCGGTGCGTTGCGGCTTTCCTCCGGAGCGGATCGCCTACGCACGTCCGGTGCTCACCGCGCCAGAGCTAGACCTCGTGCTCGCGATGGGCGTGCCGATGGTTCATGTCCACCGCCCCGGCGATCTGCCCCTCCTGGAAGAGGCCGCGGCGCGAGCCGAACGGCGGATCCGCGTCTCGCTACGCCTGCGCGGCCAAGGGGTCTCCCTATCCCCCCTCGGCAGGCTCAACCGGCGCCTGGGGCTCGACGGCGGCGAGTTTCTGGACGCCGTACGGCGGCTCGCCCGCTCGGAGTGGCTCGACCCGGCCGCGATCAATTTCTATCTGGGGACACAGCAGTCCTCCCTGAAGGGTTTCACCCGTGTCTTCCAGGGTGTGCTGGGGCTCGTCGCGCGCGCCGTTTCCGAGACCGGTGTCGCGATCCGTGAGATCAACCTCGGGGGCGGCATCCCCTCGCCATCCCTTCACAGATTGGGACCGCGCCGGCTCCTCGCACGGTGGCAGGACCGCCCTGGGGCCCTGCCGGGTTTTTCGCACAGAGAGGAGTTTGCAACCCGGCTGGGAGAACGATTCCGGGAATTGGTGGAGGACGCGCGGCTGGAAAACCCTCCCGTGCTCGCCGCCGAGCCGGGACGGGCTATCGTGGGGGATGCGGCAGTGATGGTAGCCCGGGTATCCGCGGTCGAGGGAAGATGGGCATTTCTGGACGCCAGCCGGAATTTCCTGCCCGAGTCGCCTCTGATGTTCGCGAGGCGTATCCTGCCGCTACGCGAGCCCACGGACGGGAAGAGCCGTTTCTACGACCTCTCCGGGAGCACCCTGAACACCCTCGACGTTCTCGACCTCCACCGCCGGTTGCCACCTCTTCGGCCCGGGGATGCTCTGGCTTTCTGCGATGCCGGGGCCTACTCGATCTCGCGTGCCAGCGCCTACGCGGGCCTCCCTCCGGCGGTCTACGTGCTCCGCGAAGACGCCACCGTACGCCTGGCGCGACGGGCCGGCGGGCTCCAGGACCTGTCGGGCCCGATGGCGCTGCATGCGAGCGAAGGAGGCATCTGAGCGGCTCAGCTTTGGTCACCGGCGCCTCCGGTTTCCTCGGCAGGCCTCTGGTCGCCGCGCTACTGGCTGCGGGACGACCGGTCGTGGCCCTCTGCCGGAACCCGGCCGCCCTGACCGATCTGCGCCAACCGGTCCTGCGGGTCGCCACCGGAGATCTCAGAGATCCCGCGGTCTGGGTTTCCCTGTTGGCGGAGGTCACGTCGGTGTTCCATCTGGCCGCCGTCCGCAATCACCCCCAGGTTCGCGCCCGGGAGATGGAAGAGGTCAACGTCGCGGCCACCCTCGCCCTCGCGCGGCGGGCTGGAGAAGCGGGCGTTGACCGCTTCGTCCACGTCTCGACGGCCCTGATCTATGGTCCCGCGGAGGGGGCTGCGAGGACGGAGTCCGATCCCCTGGAAGGAGCTTTCGGCGCGTATCTGGGCTCCAAGGCGAAGGCAGTCCTCGAGATCCGCAAGCTGGCCCGGGAGGGGCTGCCGGCGGTGACCGTCTGCCCGGCCCTGGTGTTCGGGCCGGACCATCCGTCGCGCCCCAACCGCATCACCTCTGAGATCCGCCGGCTGCTGCGCGGGCGGCCCAGGGTGCTCGTGGGCGGTGGCCGGAATCCCCGGAACCTGGTCTTCGTGGACGACGTGATCCAAGGCCTGTTGGCGGCCGAGAGGCTTGGGGGGATCGGAGAGGAGTACCTGCTCGGAGGAGAGGCGGTCTCGCAGCGGGAATTCAACGAGCGGGTGCTCGCCATGGCCGGAATTCGCGGCGGCCCCTTTCTCCGGATCCCGGCCTGGGCGGCGCTCGCAGCGGCCTGGGCGGCGGACCGGTTGCGCGGACACGACCCGGGATGCGGCTACACTACCGCCGTCCGGACGCTGCTGAGCGATTGGCGTTTTCACAGCGGGAAGGCCGCTCGGGATCTGGAGTTCCGCCCCACGTCCCTGGCGGCGGCCCTGGACCGGACGATCGGGTGGATTCGGGAAGCAGAGGAACGATGATCGAAATCCAGGCGAACATGGGGCTGCGTGAGCAGCAGAGACAGGCGTGGGACCAGATCGCTGCCTCGGTGCACGACTTCCACGCCGCGCCCAGCACGCAGTACTACCGCCGTTGCGAGATGGCCCTGATCCAGCACGCGGTGGGAGATCTCCGGGGCAAGCGGGTCCTCAAGCTCGACCTCTGGAATGAGGCGTTCAACACCCGCATCCTGGACTGGATGCGGTCCCAGGGCGCCGAAGTCGTGGGACTCGACCTCTCCCGCGTGGTGGCTTTCCGGGCGCGCCGGAACGCCCAGGTGAATGGACAGTTGAACGGTCACGCTCCGGCCCTGCTGCGGGCGGACATCCGCGAGCTGCCGTTCGCCCCGGATTCGTTCGACGTGGTCTACACGATGGGGACCATCGAGCACATCGACGAATACCGGCAGGCGCTGCAGGAGCTCCAGCGCGTGCTCCGTCCCGGCGGACGGGCCATCGTCGGCGTGCCCCACAAGTGGAACCTCTTCCTGCGGCCGTTGATGGTCTGGGTGCTCGACGCCTTCGGCCAATACCTCTACGCCCCCGAAAAGTCCTTCAGCGCCGGCGAGTTGCGGAAAGACGTCGAAGGGACCGGTCTGCGGGTCGTGGAGCGCACGGGCATTCTCACGCTGCCGGGCGTGCTGCGGATGGCGGACCTCTTTCTCTACACCCGGGGTATTCCCCTGTACCGGCTCACGCCATTGCTGCTTGCCCCTTTCCAATACCTCGAGACCCACTGGCGCTGGCCCGGCCGGTTCGGCTATCTCCTCACGGTCATCGCCGACAAGCCCGGCCAGCCCGTATAAGCCGTGGTCTCCTTCCTGCCCGCGGTCCTGCTCCTGACGGCGACCTCGTACGTCCTCGGGCGCCTTCTGTCTCCCCGCCCCGGCGGCGCCGTGGAGCGGTGGGCGGTCCCCACGGCCCTGGGCCTCGCGGCGATCTCCCATCTGGGGCTGCTCCTCGGTTTCGCTGGCCTGCTGAAGACTGTCCCCGTGTTCCTGGCCTTCTCTGGCATCCACCTGCTGGGCCGCAGGGTCTGGCCCGAATTGCTGCGGGAGATGGGAGAGTTGGTCGGCCGGACCTCGCCGCGCGGATGGCTGGCCGGGACCGTGGTGCTCCTGCCGTTTACCCTCCTCCCTCTGTACCCGCCCACGGCCTTCGACGCGACCCTGTACCACCTGCCCTTTGCCCGGGCTTTCATCACCTCCGGCGGGGTGCCTTTTCTGGCGGACCTACGCTTCCCCGTCTTCCCGCAGGCCAACGAAGTCCTCTTTGCCCAGGTGATGCTTTTCGCCCCCGACATTGCCGCCCACGGCGTGCAGTGGCTGATGACGCTGCTCACCGTCGCCCTGACCTGGGCCTGGGGGAGGGAAGCCTTCTCCAGCGCGGCGGCCGGCTGGCTGACCGTCGCGGCTTTCCTTGGCAATCCCATCGTCGTTCATCTCGCCGGCAGCGCCTACGTGGAGCCGGGGCTAACACTGTTCGCCGTCGCGGCTCTCTACGCGGCGCGGCGCTGGCGAGGGTCGGGGGAACGAAGCTGGCTGGTCCTCTCCGCCGTCTTCGCGGCGACCGCGGCGGATACCAAATACCTCGGGTTGTTCTTCGTGGGAGCGGCCGGGCTGGCCGTCCTCCTCGGCCGGGTCCCGCAGCGCGAGGCCCGCGTTCGTGGGCTCGACGTCCTGCTCTTCGCCGGGGTGGCCGCTGCGGTTCTGGCGCCCTGGTACGGACGCATCTTCGCTCACACCGGCAACCCGCTCTTCCCGTTCTTTCCACGGGTTTTCGGGGACAGCGCGTGGGAGCCTCTCCGGTTTCAGGGCTTCTCCGTCATGGGCGGCGAGCGGTCCACAGGCTCGCGCCTGATCACGCTCGTGAGACTGCCCTGGGACCTCGTTTTCGAGCGGGAGAAATACAACGGACAGCCGCCGTATTCGCCGGTCTACCTGGTCCTGCTTCCGCTCATCCTGGTGCCGGCTCTGCGGGACGCCCGGACGAGACGGCTGCTCGCCCTTGCGGCCGCCTACGTCCTGGCCTGCTCCTCGCTTCCCGCTGACGGCCGGTA
>CAXTNS010000051.1:4694-7300 GCA_964245465.1 uncultured Thermoanaerobaculia bacterium | reverse complement strand
ACCTGATACCGGTGGTGCCGCTGGTCAGTCTGGCCGTGGCGGGCGTGCTCGTCCCGCTCCTCAGCCGGCACCGGCGGCTCCTTGCCGTTGGACTCTGCTCCGGGTTCCTCCTGCCGGGCTGGCTCTATGGCCTCTACCGGCTCCACCGCCAAGGCCCGGTGCCGCTCACGGTGGAGCAGCGGGAGGCCTATCTCACCCGGCGGGTACCTCTCTATCCGGCGGTCGCCTACCTCAACGACACGAAGAGGAGCGGCTACACAGCCTGGGCACTCCACGCCGAGCACATGGTCTACTACGCTCAGGGGCGTTTCCTGGGGGACTGGTTTGGACCGATGAGCTTCTCCCGCATGCTCGCCGGATCACCGGGCTCCGAAGATTTCTACCACCGGCTCCGCCGCCAGGAGGTCGACTACTTGCTGATTCCGAAGGAAAAGCAGGTTCTGAAAATCCCGGAAGACGCCTCGTTCGGCCGCTGGTTTCAGAAGGTTTACGAGGACTCTCACGCGCGGGTCTACCGGCTGAGGGCCGCGCCCTGAAGGGAAAATCGAGGGGGAATGAAATGGAAGCTTACCGTCACGTTCCAGGCTTCACCACCCGCGACGAGCTGATGCGGCTGCGCCGGCTTGTGGAGGATCGCCGGAGCCTTTTCACTGAGGTCCACGGCCGAGGCGGGCTGGGGCTTTTTTTAATTGTTATGGAGTGCTACGAGATCTACTCCGACCTTCCTGAGGTGGAGGATTTCGGAGATCGCCGGGTGCGGCCTCTCGCGGAGGGCTTTGCCGGCCATTCCCTTCAGCCCCTCGGGAGTTCTCGGCGGTCGATGCGCATCCAGTCTTACGAACGGCGGGATCACGGCTTCCGCTGGCACCTCGACGGCCACTCCTACGTAGCCCTGGTGGCGCTCGAGAACGCCAACGGCGGCCAGACCCAGTTCATCTCCCCTGGCCTGACGAAGCTCTTGCGCTTCCTGTTGTACCCGCTCTACGCGTTTCCCCAGGTGTTCTCGATCTTTCCCCGAAGCTCCGTCACCCTGGCGGCCGGAGACCTCCTCGTCATGCGCGGGGCCCGCGTGCTCCATCGCGGGATCACCCTGTCGGACGAAGGGGAGAGGATCCTGCTCGCCTATACCTACGACGAGCCCGGAAAGAAGCCCAACCCCTTCCGCGACTGGATCGCACGCCGGCTGAACTACTGACTTTCGGGCGGCCTCAGCTTCAGCTCGGCCATCAGGTCCCCCAGGTAGAACGCCGTCCAGAGGAGAAAGGGGAGGGTCAGCTTGAAAGGCAGGTCGAACAGGTGCTTGCCCAGCCCCCAGAAGTTCTGGGCGAACGAGCCGTAGTGGGCCGCGCTCCAGGCGCCGAGTTGGGTGGCGTAGGTGAACTTCACGTAGAGAAACACCAGGAAGATGTTGAAGAAGATGGTGATCAGCAGAGCCCAGCCGAGGTTCTCCAGGCGCCGTCTCCAGGAGACCCGCGGCACCCCCAGGAACAGGGCGCCCAGCATCACCAGATGGAAGTGGACGTCCGTGACCCGAAAGGAGTGGACGAGGCTCTTCGACGGCGGGAAGTCGAGCCGCTGGATGAACGCGAAGTGGGCGTCCTTGCGCGGCAGAGCCGTCACGTTGGGGCTCTCGGTCCAGCGGGCCAGATTCTCGGCGCTCCCCAGCAGGAACCGGTTGTAGACGGGCGCGAGCAGCGTCCACAGCAACGCCACCGGCACGAGCCAGAGGAGGACGTTGCGGATGAAGAGAAGGCCCCAGCTTTTCTGTGGGGCCTTCGCGGCAACGGCGGATGTCCGGGCCGTCCGGGCGGCCATCAGGTGGCGGGCTCGGCTGGGGTCGGAGCGGCGAAGCGGTTCGCCCAGAAGATCCAGAGCAGCACGCCGAACAGGATGACGACCGTCTGCCAGATCACCGTGTGCGAGGTGTCGAAGATCTTGGGGAAGTAGACCCCGGTCAGGAACAGGGCCACCACCCGGATCAGGTTCACGATCTGGATCGCCAGGATCCCCAGCGCCAGCCCCATCAGGCGGGACTTCCAGGGGGCGGGGAAGGCGAGCACGGCGGCCAGGAAGATCAGCATCGCCTCGACACCGTTGCAGCCGTTCTTGATGTTCACCGCGAAGCGGGGGCTGCGGAGCATCGTGCCCTGCATCTTGACGTTCTGCCCCATGAGGTCGAGCGTCGCGCCGCTCACCCGGGCAATGCCGCCCGTGAACGGATCGATGACGTGGTCGTTGACCCAGTTAAGGGAGATCAGGGTGAAGCCTCCGCCGAGGAGCAGGGCGAAGACGATCAGGAATTTCAGCTCCCGCCGGTTGCGGCGCCAGAAGGGCTCTGTGGATGGGGAGGACGGCTTGCCAGGGGTGGTCTCGCGCTTGTTGGCCATGCTGTAAGCAACCTCAAAATCGTTCGACAGAAATGGAGACAGGGGATCTTACCTCATTCCCGGTCCTCCGTCTGCGCGGCCCCCCACAATTCCAGGTACTTCGCCCGGACGTAGGGGTCAAGCTCTTCAGAGAGGTTGGCCGGGAGGCTGAGCCCGCGTATGGTCTCCAAACTGTCCGCCAAGTCTTTCAGCCGGTGGGGGGCCGTCATGCCGCAGGCC
>CAXTNS010000051.1:3882-4684 GCA_964245465.1 uncultured Thermoanaerobaculia bacterium | reverse complement strand
GCGAATGCAGGGTCTGGGAAGGCCACCGGCTTGGGCTGACCGTCCCCTGGATACTCGCCTGCTAGGACGAAATCAATCGAAACGCCGTTCTGGGTGTCCTTGAGCCCTTTACTACCGGGAAACTTCTGTACATAACCAAGCCCCAAGTGCCTGGCCTTGAATTCTTCAAGCCCTTCGCGGGTCAGCAGGAGGTCCACATCCACTGTTACGCGATGGTAACCATGCTCGTTTAGGGCCATGGCTCCAATAAGGGCATACGGGATTCCGTCTTCTTCCAGCAGTTGCACGACTTTGCTGAGGGCGCGCTGAACCCTGGATTCACCCATAAAAAATTTCTCCGCCTCCTCGACGCCTAAAAGGAGTCTCTCCGAACGTTTCGGATCAAGGCGGGGCCGGTTTCTCCAAGCCAGCATGCGCTCCTGCTCAGGTCGCATCGACTCAGGGTAGCAGATAGGCCACCCATGGAGATGATGGACGGTGGAATCGAGCCGCCTCTTTCTTCACAGAGTTACTCAGGATCTTGGGTAAGAACGTTTTCTCCGCACATTCCACGGCCGCCTGGTGAAGACATGCAGCAGACTCCAGGTCTGACATGCCGTATTCTCCTTTTCCGCAACCGGCGGCTACAGAGCGTACCTTTACGTTACCACAAGGTCCGTTGACAACCCCCCGCCCCTGCCATACCATGCCGCCGATTTCTGGAGACAGCGGGGCAGCCTGAGCGTGGCCAAAAACCTGACGCCGAAAACCACGATCCTCGACGCCAAGCAGATGGCTCGGATCATTCGGCGAATGGCGGGGG
>CAXTNS010000051.1:2271-3872 GCA_964245465.1 uncultured Thermoanaerobaculia bacterium | reverse complement strand
CCGTGGCCCACAGGTGGAGGTGGGCCTTCGGGGCGAGGAGCGGCGGGACGGCGACGACCGGGGCGACCACCGACCCCGCCGGCGACCGCCGGTAGTCCGGCGGCCCGCTGGCGCGCACCCCCGCGACCTCGCCGGCCTGCTGCTCGTAGGCATCCGCACCCGCGGCGTGCCGCTCGCCGAAGCCGTCGCCGCCGAGATCGAGCGGATGGAAGGCCAGAAGATCCCCGTCGGCATCCTCGACATCACCCTCTATCGCGACGACCTCTCGACCGTCGGCCCGCAGCCCCAGGTCAAAGGGACCCATCTGCCGCGCCCCATCGACAACTGCGTCGTGGTGCTCTGCGACGACGTCCTCTACACGGGCCGCACGGTGCGCGCGGCGCTCGACGAGCTGGTCGACTTCGGCCGCCCCAAAGCCGTTCAGCTCGCCGTGCTGATCGACCGCGGACACCGCGAGCTGCCCATCCAGGCCGACTTCGTGGGCAAGAAGGTGCCGACGTCGCAAAATGAAATCATCGAGGTCGCCTTCCAGTCCACCGACGGCGTCGAGCAGGTCCGCATCCTGGAGCGCGGGACGGCCGGATGACGCCGGAGACTCCCATCCGCTGGCGCCGTAAAGACCTTCTGGGGATCGCGGAGCTCTCTCCCGCGGAGATCGAGCTGATCCTGGACACCGCCGAATCCTTCCGCGAGGTGGGCGAGCGGCCCATCAAGAAGGTCCCCACCCTGCGCGGCAAGACGGTCATCAACCTCTTCTTCGAGGCCTCGACGCGCACCCGTTCCAGCTTCGAGATCGCCGAGAAGCGCCTGTCGGCCGACAACATCAACTTCTCGACCTCGGGCTCGGCCCTGGAGAAGGGCGAGACCCTGGTCGATACGGCGATGAACCTCCAGGCCATGGCCCCGGACCTGGTGGTCATCCGCCACGGCCATCCGGGCGTGCCCCACATGCTGGCGAAGCGCATCAAGGCCGGCGTCATCAACGCGGGCGACGGCGCTCACGAGCACCCTACCCAGGCGCTCCTCGACGCCTACACGATCCGCCGCCACAAGGGACGGCTCGCCGGGCTCAAGGTGGCCATCATCGGCGACATCGAGCACAGCCGGGTGGTGCGCTCGAACATTCACCTGCTCACCAAGATGGGCGCCAAGGTCACGGTCGGCGGCCCGCGCACGCTGATGCCCGCCGAGATGGAGGCGATGGGCGTCGAGGTGGCCTACACGCTCGAAGACGCGATCCGCGGCGCGGACGTCATCATGATGCTCCGCATCCAGCTCGAGCGGCAGGGACGCATGTCCTTCCCCTCGATCCGCGAGTACTTCCAGCTCTTCGGCCTCAACACCGAGAAGATCAAGGCGGCCAAGGACGACGTCATCATCATGCACCCCGGACCCATGAACCGCGGCGTCGAGATCGCGAGCGAGCTGGCCGACGGCCCCTACTCGGTCATCCTGGAGCAGGTCACTCACGGCGTCTCCGTGCGCATGGCCGTCCTCTACCTGCTCTCGGGCGTCCACGAGGAGACCGAGTAGCATGGCCAGACTCCTCATTCACGGCGGCCGGGTGATCGATCCGAGCCAGGACCTGGACGGCACGTTCG
>CAXTNS010000051.1:0-2261 GCA_964245465.1 uncultured Thermoanaerobaculia bacterium | reverse complement strand
CCTGGGCGGCAACCGGGCCGAGCGCACCGTCCGCGTGGAGGACGGCCGCGCCGTAAAGATCGACGGCCGCATCAAGCTGTCCAAAGACGCCGAGTCCTTTGACGCCTCCGGCTTCGTGGTCTGCCCCGGACTAATCGACATTCACGTCCATCTGCGCGAGCCCGGCCAGGAGTATAAGGAGACGGTGCGCACGGGCACCCTGGCCGCGGCGGCCGGCGGCTTCACGGCCGTGGCCTGCATGGCCAACACCGACCCGGTCAACGACAGCCGGTCCGTCACCGAGCACATCCTCCTGGAAGCCCGCCGCTACGGCTACGCCCGCGTCTATCCCATCGGCGCCATCAGCAAGGGATTGATAGGGGAGGAGCTGGCCGAGATCGGCGAGATGGTGCGCGCCGGCGCCCGGGCCGTGTCGGACGACGGCAAGCCCGTGATGAACGCCGAGCTGATGCGCCGCGCCCTCTTCTACGCCCAGCATTTCGACGTCCCCGTGATCCAGCACGCCGAGGACCTGAACCTCACGGGCAGCGGCGTCATGCACGAGGGGGAGTGGTCCACCAGGCTGGGCCTGCCCGGCATCCCCGGCGCCTCCGAAGACGTCATGGTGGCCCGCGACATCATCCTCGCCGAGGACACAGGGGGCCGCTATCACGTGGCCCACCTCTCCACGGCGCGCAGCCTGGAGATGGTGCGCCGGGCGCGCGCCCAGGGCCTGCGCGTCACCTGCGAGGTCGCTCCCCACCACCTGATCCTCACCGACGAGGAGGTCGCGAAGAGCGGTTTCTCGACCAGCACCAAGATGAAGCCGCCCCTGCGCTCCGAGCGCGACCGCGAAGCCCTGGTCAACGGCCTCGCCGACGGCTCCGTGGATTGCATCGCGAGCGACCACGCCCCGCACCACGCCGACGAGAAGGACGTGCAGTTCAGCGTCGCCCCTTTCGGCATCGTGGGCCTGGAGACGACCCTCAGCCTCTGCCTGGACCGACTCGTGAGGCCGGGGATTTTAAGCCTCCCGCGCCTCGTCCACCTCCTCTCGACCGGTCCCGCCCGCGTCCTGGGCGTCCCCGGCGGTACCTTGAAAGAAGGCAGCCCCGCGGACGTCACCGTCTTCCACCCCGACGAGGAGGTCACCCTCCGCGCCGCCAGCTTCCGCAGCAAGGGGAAGAACACCCCCTTCGACGGCTGGAAGCTCCGCGGCCGGCCGGTCGCGACGTTCCTCGACGGGCGCCGCATCGAGGTCTGAATCCCTTGTAGGGGCCGCCCCTACAAGACGTACAATCACCTCATGAAACGATTTTGCCCCGCAATACTCCTGATCACCGCTCTTGTCACTCCCTTCGCAGCTCTGTCGGCCCAGAAACAGATGATCAACCGCCAGGTGGTGCTGGACTCCATGGTCGCCGCCGAGCAAGCCTTCGCCAAGCTGGCCAAGGACAAGAACACCAAGGAAGCGTTCCTGGCCAACCTGGCCGACGACTCGGTCCTCTTCGGCCCCGACCTCACCGGCGGCAAGGACCTGTGGAAGAACCGGCCGGAGTCGCCCAGTCTCCTCTCCTGGTATCCCACCTACGCGGGCCTCTCCCTGGCGGGAGACCTCGGGTACACCACGGGTCCCTGGGAGTTCAGGGCCAAGAGGGATGCCAAGGAGGCCGATGCCTACGGCCACTTCGTCACGGTCTGGAAGAAGCAGCGTGACGGCTCCTGGAAAGTCATGTTCGACCAGGGCATATCGCACCCAAAGCCCTCAGCCCCCACTGTGCCCGCGATCCCTCCAGCCAAGCCTGAGCTGGTCGACGTGAACGACATCCCCAAAGTGGTCGAGGGGCTGGAGGCGCGGAATCTCGTCACCGTGGATCGCAACTTCGCCGCTGTCTCTGAGACCAAGGGGGACTTGGCCGCCTATCTGGACACGCTGGCGGAGGACGCGCGCCTCTACCGCACGGGCCGGCCGCCGATCGTGGGGCGCGAGGCCATCCGCGCCGCTCTCGCCGAGAACCCCGCGCCGACGACCTGGGCCCCGGCCGCCGCCTATGTCTCGAAATCGGGTGACCTCGGCTACACCTTTGGCCTCGCCAAGCGCCGGCAGAGCGGCCCGGACAGCCCTTGGGTGGACTCGGACAACTACCTGCGGATCTGGAAGAAGGAGAACGGCGCCTGGAAGCTCGCCGTGGACGTGTTTGACCCCCGGCCGCCGAAGTCGCCGGAGGAGCCTCAGAAGCCGAAGGAGCCGGGAAGCGGGGATTGAGATGAGACCGCATCCC
>CAXTNS010000050.1:17648-18192 GCA_964245465.1 uncultured Thermoanaerobaculia bacterium | reverse complement strand
CACGTCCGCCATGCAGCAGGCCGTGGCCGAAGCCGGGAGGAAGAGGAGAGGCAGAGCCTGGCGGTTCTGGTAGATCCAGACGCCGCCCCGCCGCGAGACCAGCCGGTAGGGCTCGGGCAGCCACTCCCGGGGGGGCGTCATCAGGAAGCGGACGCCGAGGAGGCCGTAGAGCGGGGCCTCGGGGGCCGTGAAGCCGTCCGTGGCGCGGCCCGGAAAAGCGTTGATCCGCCGGGTCGCCTCGACATAGGCCGAGGGCTTGGCCGGATTGGAGCTGCGCGGGTCGGCGAAGCCATAGACTGCAGCGAAGTTCGGGCGCAGTGCCGGTCCCAGGCCGGCGAACCGGTGCCACGGGTCCAGCCGTTTGTGGAGGAGCTCGATGGGCGGTGTCACGGGGTAGTACAAGGCCGCCGTGACGGGTGGGTGGGCCGGCGCGTGGAACGCCGTCAGCTCGGCGGCGGTGATCGCGGTGATCGCGGCCATGCCCCAGCCCCGTCTCCCCAGGAGCAGCAGGACCGCAGTCGTTAGGACTGCGAGTGGGAGGGCC
>CAXTNS010000050.1:16784-17638 GCA_964245465.1 uncultured Thermoanaerobaculia bacterium | reverse complement strand
AGATCCGTACCGAAGCCGGGCGAAGGCCGCCGGGTCCGGACCGGGATGGGCGAGGTAGGCCCAGACGAGCAAAGTACCCAGGACTGCCACGATGGCAACGACAACGCCTCTGCGCAGCTCTCCGTTACGCCAGCGTTCCCATGTACAGGCGGCCGCATAGGCCAGGCAGAAGTTGAGCAGCAGGGCGACCCGGCTGTGGAAGTTCAGCGAGTGGCGCAGGACCGGGAGGGCCTCGAACACCTGGGGGAGCCCTGAGGGACGGGCCACCACCACGAGGCAGACGAGGGCCGCTCCCAGCATCAGCCGCTCCTGGGGGAGGCGGCGCCGCCCCGTTCCGACAACAGGCCAGAACGCGGCCAGGGCGGCGAGCAGGGCCGCCGTGCCCGCGAAACCGGCGGCGTCCTCGACGATGTTGCGTTCCCCCCAGTAGGCGCCGAATCGGTTGTTGCCGAAGGCGTTGGGCGCGGCGTTGGGCATCAGGCGCGCCACGACGCCGCGCTGGACGATCCGCCGGCCCGGCAGCGCTTCGTCGGAATCACCCTCTCGCAGGCGCTCCCGCCGGGCTTCAAGGAGGGAGACGCGCAGGCTCTGGGGCAGGTATTCGGCCGCGGGCAGGGCCACCGGCGCGGTGAAGGCGGCGCCGATCACGGCCGCCACCGCCCAGGAGCGCGCCAGCGCCAGCCTGTTCCCAGGGGGCCGGGCGAGCAGGCGCGAGAGGGCGAAGGCCGCCGCCAGCAAGGAAACGTGAAGGCCCGTCTCGGGATGGCCCACGAGCAGCACGGCGGCCGTCGCGAAGGCGAGGAGCAAGGAGTCCCGCCGCTCCCGGCGCTGGTCGACCATGGTAAGCCCATAGA
>CAXTNS010000050.1:4854-16774 GCA_964245465.1 uncultured Thermoanaerobaculia bacterium | reverse complement strand
ATAGAGCAGCACCGGGAGGAAGGTGGCGGAGCCGGAGAGGGGCCAGCCGAGCCAGAGTTGGAGGAACCCTCCGAGCCCATAGGCGAAGCTCCCGGCGAGAGCCGGCAGCTCCGAGATCCCCTGCCTGCGCAGCAGCAGGAAGGTGAAGACCAGGGCGAGCAGCACGCGGAGCGCGGCGATCACCCCGAACCCCGCTGCCACGGGGAAGGGGAGGGCCAGCCAGACCAGGGGCTGGAACGCCTGGGACTGAGGATTGGCGAGGAGCGGCTCGCCCGCGCCCGCCAGAGCGTTCCAGAGCGGCCACTCCCCGGCGGCATAGGCCTCGCGCACCCGCACCAGCCAGGGGGCGATCTGGAGCACGAGGTCGCTCTGGAGCAGGTTGCCCGGCGGCTCTCCCTGTACGAGCCCCGTGAACGGCGGCACCTTCGTGAGGTAGCCGAGCGGCAGCATCACCTTTCCGGCAAAGAGCACGGCCCCGAACATCACGGCGAGCACGATCCCCCAGGCCGCCCAGCACCGGATCGGCACGGGATCGAACCAGCGGCGGAGGATCCAGGCCAGGAGAGCGGCCAGCGCGAGGACCCAGAGGCCGGGGAGGAGGGCGGTGAGCCAGCTCATCAGGGGCAGGCATCCTATAATGGAGAGGTATTCCGTTCCGCATCAAGCCCTATGGAGGCCTCTATGCGCCACACCGTCGCATTTCGCGCTGTCGCTCTGGCGACGCTGCTTTTGTTCACCGTTTCCTGCGTCTCGACCCAACTCCCGCCGATCTCGAGCCAGGGCGGCTCCTTCAAGCCCCTGCCCGACGAGCAGGCCCTCTGGGAGCAGTCCCGCGAGGAGGAGGAGAAGCTCCTCGACAACGCCAAGCTCTACCAGGACCCGCTCCTGGAGTCCTACCTTGAAGGGGTCGTGTCGCGCCTCAACCCGCCCGGCATGGCCGCCAATCCGGCCATCCGCTACAAGGTGCGGGTGCTCGAAGACCCCACGCTCAACGCCTTCGCCTACCCGCACGGCTCGATCTATGTCCACACGGGTCTCCTGGCCCGGATGGAGAACGAGGACGAGCTCGCGACCGTGCTCGGTCACGAGATGACCCACGTCGAGAACCGCCACATGCTGCGCTACCAGAGGAGCGCCCAGAACAAGCAGATCGGGCTCTCCATCGCCGCTGTGGCCGCCGCGGTCGTCCTCGCCGGCGCCGAGGGGGACGCCCTCGGTTCCGGCGACTGGGGCAAGGCCGCCACCATCGACGTGTTCGGCGACCTGCTCGTGGGGCTGGGACTCCAACTCGCCTTCCTCGCCTCGGTCAACGGCTACGGCCGGGGGCTCGAAATCGAGGCCGACGAGGGGGGCTTCATGAAGATGGACACCGCCGGCTACGACCTCCAGCAGGCGCCCAAGGTCTACCAGGCGCTCCTGGACGACCACGGCGAGCCCAAGAAGGTGGAAGCCTTCTTCTTCGGCAGCCACCCCCGTCTGAGCGAGCGGGTGCAGAACACCAAGACCCACCTCGTCAAGCACCCCTCCTCGGCCCCGCTGGACGAGGTCGCCCAGCACGAGCGGGAGGATGCCTTCACCCGCCGCATCCGGCCTGTCGTGCGGGACGACGCCCGCCTGAACATCGAGATCGGCAGGTTGACCCTGGCCGAGACCCAGCTCGACAAGGTCCAGGCGTGGATGCCCAAGGATCCTGAGTCCCACTTCCTCTGGGGACGCCTGAGGCTCGCCCAAGCCGCCGCCGAGAAGAGCCCCAAGGAGCAGAAGAATCTTCGCGGCAACGCCGAAGAAGCCTTCCGCAAGGCCATCGAGCTCGACCCGAAGCGTCCGGCCCCACGGCGCGACCTGGGTCTCCTGCTCTACGAGCGCCAGGCGTTCCGCGAGGCCTGTGCCCAATTCAAGCGCTACATCAAGCTCGCCCCCGACGCGGACGACACGGAGCGCGTCCGCGACTATGTGCTGGAGCTGGATCGGGGCGGGAAGTGCAAGTAGGGGGCCTCTGGTAGAGTCTGGGGTCTGGATTCCAAGGACTTTCGGAGAACCTCTATGCTCAAGCGTCTACCCGCTTTCCTCCTCGCCGCCGCCGTGGCTGCTCCCCTCCCGGCCGCCGCGGCGGAGCCCCATCCGTTCATGGTCCAGGACCTGCTCGCCATGGACCGGATCTCGGAGCCCCAGCCCTCGCCCAAGGGCGACCGCGTGGTCTTCGTGGTGCGTACCACGGACCTCGAAGCGAACCGGGGGCGGACCGACCTCTGGATGGTCAAAGCCGACGGCTCCGGCCTGATCCGCCTGACGACCGATCCGGCCGCGGACAACAACCCGCGCTGGGCGCCGGACGGCAATAGCCTCTATTTCCTCTCGACCCGCTCCGGATCGAGCCAGGTCTGGAAGATCCCCGCTTCGGGCGGCGACGCGGTCCAGGTGACCAACCTGCCGCTCGACGTGGCGAACCTGGCCGTCTCTCCCGACGGCTCGCGGCTCGCCTTCAGCCTGGAGGTGTTCGTGGACTGCCCCACGATCGCCTGCACCAAGGAGAGGGTCGACCAGAAGGGGAAGACCAAGGCCTCGGGGCAACTCTACCAAGGGGATGCCGGATTCTTCCGCCACTGGGACACCTGGTCCGAGGGCCGTCGTAATCACCTGTTCGTGATGCCCGTCGCAGGGGGCGAGCCCGTGGACCTCTCGCGCGGCCTGAACGCCGACGCGCCCTCGCGGCCGTTCGGCGGCACGGAGGAATTCACGTTCTCACCCGATGGGAAGACCCTGGTCTTCGCCGCCCGGGATGCTGGACGGGAGGAGCCCTGGTCCACGGACTTCGACCTCTACCAGGTGCCCGTGGACGGCTCGCAGCCGCCGCGCAACCTCACGGACGCCAATCCGGCGTGGGACACTCAGCCCGTCTTCTCGCCCGACGGCAAGACGCTGGCCTGGCTCGCCATGGCCCGCCCGGGCTTCGAAGCCGACCTCTTCCGCATCAAGCTCCGCGACCTCGCCACGGGACGCGAGCGGGTGCTGGCCGAGGCGTGGGACCGTTCGCCCAACGAGATCCTCTTCGCGCCCGACGGCCGCACCCTCTACGCCACGGCGGCCGACACGGGCCAGACGCCCCTCTTCGCCATCGACGTGGCGAGCGGCAAGGTGACGAAGCTGGTGGGCGACGGCCATGTCCGCGAGCCCAAAGTGTCCGGGGACCGCATCGTCTTCGGCCGTGACACCTTGCGCTCGCCCACCGAGCTCTATACCGCCGCCCGGCGCGACGGTTCAGGTCTGGCTCCGGTCACCCGGATCAACCAGGAGAAAGTCGCGGCGGCCGCCATGGGCGAGACCGAGCAGTTCTCCTTCAAGGGCGCCAACGGCGACACGGTCTACGGCTGGCTGACGAAGCCGGCCGGCTTCCAGGCGGGGCGGAAGTACCCGCTGGCCTTCATCATCCACGGTGGTCCCCAAGGCTCCTCCAGCAACGAGTTCCACTACCGCTGGAACCCCCAGGTCTACGCCGGCGCGGGCTACGCCGTGGTGCAGATCGACTTCCACGGCTCGACCGGCTACGGGCAGGCCTTCACGGACGCCATCCGCATGGACTGGGGCGGCAAGCCCCTGGCCGACCTCCAGAAGGGACTGGAGGCGGCCCTCGCGCGCTATCCCTGGATCGATGGTAACCGCGCCTGCGCCCTCGGCGCCTCCTATGGCGGCTTCATGATCAACTGGATCGCCGGCAACTGGCCGGACCGCTTCCAGTGCCTGGTCAACCACGACGGCGTCTTCGACCAGCGGATGATGTACTACGGCACCGAGGAACTGTGGTTCCCGGAGTGGGAGCAGGGCGGTCCGTACTGGCAGAATCCGGCGGGTTATGAGAAGCACAACCCGGTGCTGTTCGTCGACCGCTGGAAGACGCCGATGCTGGTGGTCCACGGCGAGCTCGACTACCGGATCCCCGTGGACCAGGGGATCGCCGTCTTCAACACCCTCCAGCGGCGGGGTATCCCCAGCCAGCTCCTCGTCTTCCCCGACGAGAACCACTGGGTGCTCAAGCCCGCCAACAGCGTCCTGTGGCATCAGACCGTGCTCGGCTGGCTGGACCGCTGGCTGAAGCCGGACACCTCGTCGGCTCCGAAGTAGCGTTCCTACTGGAGCCTTTTTCACGACGATCGGGCAGCCTTCCGGCTGCCCGTTTTGAATGCTTCTCTCCTTGAGCATTCTGGCGAAACTTGGCGTAAGCCCCTGAAAAAAGGGCTCTTCAAAAAAACTTCGGGATTTTTGTCACGAAAAGGGCCTCAGCGGAAACAAGACTATTAGAGGCGAAATGGATCTCACGGTCCCGGTCACTGAGAGGCAGGAGGAGGGGAGACCCGTCGCCCAGTATTTGAAGCAAGTATTCGAAGCCAGTATCCGAAGGAGGAAGACGAGCCATGCTTCACGTCACCGCCATGCCCATGCCGGGCGCCCTGCGGCTCCGAGCCCTGCACCCCCTGATCGAAGGGGACGGCTCGTGCAGCCTGATCTACGACCTGGAGAGGGCCGCGGTGGTGGAGGTGCCGGAAGAGCTGCAGTTCCACGTCGCTCCCGCGCTGGAGACGGGCGATCTCGACGAGGCGCTGCTCGGCTGGCTCGTCAATGAGGACCTATTGACCGGTGAGGGCGGGATCGGCTGGAGCGACGACACCTCCTGCTCCCCGGAGACGGCTGGCTGGTGGAATCCCGGCACCGTCTACCGCATCGACGACACGCTCCACGCCCGCATCGAGGAGGCGCGGGAGGAAGCCGCCCTGGAGATCGTCTCCTTCGTCTTCAAGCAGAGCTTCGGCACCAGCCGCGTCAAGCTCCACCTGAGCTGGGGCGGCTCGTTCCCCAGCACCGGGCTCCTCGAGCGGATCGTCGTCGAATCCTCCCGCCTGGGCGGGCTGCTCAGCCAGGAGATCTCCTACGAGCTGACGCTCGACGCAGAGGAAGTGACGCCGCCCCGGGCCGACTTCCTCGCCGCCTACTCGTTCCAGGTGCGTCTGCTCTGCGGCAGCTTCCCTGCTCCCCTGGAGGGTTTCTACTCCGCCCCCGGCCATTGGGAGCTTTGGGCCGCCGAGCCGGCCGCGCGCCTCCTGGTGCACTCCCTGGGCGACCGGCTGACGGTGCACTGCACGCTCGACCGCGGACGCCTCCTCGATCTGTGGGAGTGGGCGAAACAGACTGGGGTCCGCCATCTGGACACCACCGTCCTCGACGGCGGCTGGACGGCGCAGCCGGGGCGCTCGCGGGACCTGCGCAACGACCTCCTCGCCGTCTGCGACGAGATGGCCGACGAGCTTGCCGGCCAGCGCATGCCGGTCGACTACAAGCCGCTGACGCGGATCGTCGACCGCCTGATGCGCAGCGAGCCCCTGGACCAGGCGTATGGCGAGCGCGGCAGCTTCGGCGGGCTGATGCCGATGGCCGATGTCTATCCCTCTTCGATCCTCGACAGCTTCGATCTGCGGATGGCGGACTTCACCGGCGCGGCGGACGAGCCTTCCTGCCAGGGGTGCTGGGCCCGGCACGTGTGCAGCCACAGCACCCTGCTGGCCGCGCAGGAGGAAGATCCCCAGGAGATCTCGGAGGAGCGTTGCTCGCTCTGGCGCGCCGAGGTCGAGGTGGCCTTGCGGTTCTATCATCGCTTGGCTCACACGGACCCCCTGCAGGTCCGCCGGTTCTTCGACGACTCGACTCGCGAGCCCGCCGCCACCCCGGGGGGGCTTGGGCTCCGCGAGGACTTTGGACACCTGAGGATGCCGTTTTGAGCCGCTCTTTGCAGACAGGCTCCGGCGCCTCGTAATATCTCCCCTCGGGTAGAGGCATCCCCCCTCCGGGGTGCCTCTACCCACCCTTTTTTCCCTTTTCGGCTGTCTCCCTGATGCCGCTCCTGATGCCTTCGAACGCCTGGTACCGCTTCCGCTACACCCTCTGGGCTCCCCATTACGACCGGATCACGAAGTTCCACCGGGAGCGCCGGCGCTCCGTGAGCCTGCTGGCGCTCCGGCCCGGCGAGCGGCTGGTGATCATCGGCTGCGGCACGGGGGCGGACCTGCCGTTCGTTCCCGGAGACGTCCAGGTGCTGGCGACCGACCTGACGCCGGCCATGTTGCGGCAGGCCCAGGCCCACGCCCGCCCCGGAATCGAATACCGGGTGCTGGACGGCATGGCCCTCGACCTGCCGGACGGGGGTTTCGACGCCGCCATCCTCCACATGGTGCTGGAGGTGATCCCCGACCCCGCTCGCTGCCTGCGGGAGGCGGCCCGGGTGCTCCGCCCGGGGGGCCGGCTCGCGGTCTTCGACAAGTTCCTGCCCGACGGCGCCCGTCCCGGCCTCCTCCGGCGGACCGGTCTCGCCCTGCTCGACTTCGTCTTCACCAGCACGAACCGGCGCATGGGGGAGATCCTCGCCCGCTCCGGCGCTCCTTTCGTGGTGGAGCACGACGAGCCTGCCGTGGGCTCCTACCGCCACCTGATCCTGCGCCGCGTGTAGGATAGGCGGAATGGAAAACGGCACACGGTTTCGCGGCGCGGGAGGGACGCCGGGAGGGCTCGGCGAGTTCATGGTCGGCTTTGCCATGGCGGTGGCGGGCGGCTACCTGCTGACCCAGCAGGTCACGGTGACGAGCGGCTATTGGCATCTCTGGGGGTACAACGCCTTCGGCCTGTCGCTGATCCCGCTCCTCTTCGGCGTCGCCCTTCTGTTCTTCAACGGCCGCTCGGTCCTTGGCTGGCTCCTGCTGATCGCCGGGGCCGTGATCGTGCTCGCGGGCATCCTCATGAACCTGGAGATCTACTTCCGCAGCACGAGCCTGTTCAACACGCTCCTCATGCTCGTGCTCCTCTTCGGGGGGCTCGGGCTGGTCGCCCGCTCCCTGCGGTCCCGTCCGGAGAGAGATTGAATCCCATCAACGAGGCGCACGCCGCGATCATCACGTATTTCAAGGCGGAGAAGCGGGAAAGCCTGCTCTTCATGGCCGTGGGGTTCGCGGCCATCGCGGCCTCCGTGTTCCTCTGGCGCACGGGCAGCCCCTGGCGGGGCATGGCCTGGCCCCTCGTTGCCATCGCCCTGATCCAGATCGTGGTCGGCAGCACCGTCTACTTCCGCACGGACGTCCAGGCGCTCGGTCTTCACCGCCAGCTCGCGGCCGACCCGGCGGCCTACCGCGTGGCCGAGCTGCCGCGGATGGAGGCGGTACGGCGGAGCTTCAACCTGTATAAGGGGATCGAGATCACACTCCTGGTCCTCGGCGTCGCCGGGTACTTCTGCTTCCGGGAGAAGCAGATGCTGTTCGCGGTCTCCCACGGCCTGATGCTCCAGTCCGCCCTGATGCTGGCGTTCGACCTGATCGCCGAGAGCCGGACGGACGTCTACCTGGACCACATCCGCCGCCTCGCCGACTGAGCCGATCCTTAGTACGCATCAGCTACCGATAGTCTGTTGGCGACAGTACGGGCCATCTATGGTGGCTACGCACCTTCTTCAGAACAGCATAACTACGGCCGCGCGGACTACCCAGGGTATTCAAGAAATTCCCGAGGGTATCCGTCTAAGAAGATACCTACCGATAGGAGAAGGCCATGATTGAAGCCATTAAAACCAGAGTCTTCCACGCTGCCCCTGCCATTCCTGAGAACCAGCCTTTGCCGGATTACGCGATTCTCTATTTTGAACACCTTGCGGGTGAGTACGGAAGTATTCCTCAAGCCGAACTCGACTCAGAGATTAAATCTATTGCAGAGAAAATTTTCAGCAAGGAGAAGGATAAAGCCCTTACATGGAGGGATCTCTATACTTTCGATTTGGTTCTTACGAGGAAGCTCCCTATTGAGAAGCTGGCCAGGAAGGTCTGGAGCTTGCGGTCCCGGTACCGCGATGTCGCCGGCTTGAAGGAATATGAGGCCTATCTGGCATCAAAGCCACCTGATCTGGCCGCAACTGCTCAAGATGAAGCTGCAAAATAAAAGGTGCTGCGGGCTGATATCGAGTATCTCCTCGGAGAGCTGTATCTACGATATGCCATCATGCCAATCCGTGAAAGAGTGCGAGACCAGATCACGAACAAAGTTGCCATTTACATGCTGGTGGCGATTACATTTGTCATTCTTTCTCTCTATAGCGTGTTCAAAGCTTCTCCTGCGGGCAAGGTCCCGGTAGAAATGGCAACGGTGATCGTCGTGATCTTTAGTGGGGCGGTCGGTGGGCTGGTCAGCATGCAGCAGCGGTATCAGAGTGTTCCCAATGAAGGGGATCAGATCGATAGTGTCTCTGAGCTGGCGCACGGATTCCTGACGACGTTCACACCTTTGTTCAGCGGAGCTATTTTCGCCCTGATTCTGTTCTTCCTCATCGTGGCTGGGATGCTGCAGGGGGGAGTCTTCCCTAAGATGTTAGAAGCCGGGGCTAGTAAAGCCAGTTCCTTCGTCGACTTCATGCGTAGCGCGATTCCTGCCAACGTAGGCGACTACGCCAAACTGGTTATATGGTCCTTCGTTGCAGGCTTCGCTGAGCGGTTTGTCCCTGACACTCTGTCTCGATTTCTCCAGAGAAGGGAAACTGATGGCGGAGCCAAGCCTTGACATGATGAGGCTGCACCTTCACCAGAGAAGCATCGCCCCGATTGCCAGGGCTAGGGAGATCAGGGTCACCGGCAGCCCCACGCCGACGTGCTCGCGAAAGCCGAGCTTGATCCCCAGACGCTCCGCCTGCTCGGCCACGATCAGGTTCGCGATGCTCCCCACCAGCACGGCGTTGCCGGCGAAGGTGCTGGAAAGCGCCATGGCGTAGCCGGTCGCCGGCTGCCGGCCCACGAGGGGCAGCAGCAGCATGACGGCCGGCACGTTGCCCACGGCGAGCCCCAGGAGCGACACCGCCAGGACCAGCGCGGCGGGGTGGGAGAGGTCGGCTCCCGCGCTGGCCAAGGCGCCGCGGGCCGCCTCCGTCCAGCCCGAAACCTCGAAGCCGCGCCCCACGATGAAGAGCGAGACGAAGAGGGCGAGCAGGTGCCAGTCCACCAGGGCCAGCATGTCCCGTGTGTGCATCCTGCGGCTGGTGAGGACCACTCCGGCTACGCCGAGGGCCGTCAGCGGCGCGGGCACGGGGGAGAGGAAAAGGGCGATGGCGGCCACGGTCAGCACGATCGCCTTCGCCGCCTCGGGACGGTGCAGGGGGATAGACTCCTCGACGGCCACGGAAGGGGCATGAACGTCTCCATCCTCCGCGATCCGCCGTGCCATGAACAGGTATAGCGCTCCCAGCGAGAGGACGACGGGCACGGCACAGACCAGCACGAAGGAGAGGAACGGGAGGTGCAGGGTCTGGGCGATCAGGATGTTCTGCGGGTTACCGATGGGGGTGAGCGCGCTGCCGATGTTGCTGGCGCAGGCCAGGGCCAGCAGGTAGGGGAGGGGCTGCCGTCCCGAAGCCAGCAGAGAGCCCCCGAGGAGCGGCGCCAAGGCGAAGCAGGTCACGTCGTTGGTGAGCACGGCCGAAAGGAGCGCCGTGACCAGGATGGTCCCCAGAAGCAGCCGCTTCGGGTCCGCCACCCGGGCCAGCCGGCCGCCGATGACCGAGTAGAGCCCCGACTGCCGGTACTGCGCCGAGAGCAGCATCATCCCGAAGAGCACCACGATCGTGGGCGCGTCCACGGCGGCCTTAGCCTCCTCCACAGAGATCGAGCCCATGGCGAGAAAGGCCACAGCCCCCAGCACCGCGAAGCCCGTGCGGTCGAGCGCCAGGCCGGGGATGCGCCCCAGGGCCAGCCCGATGTACGTGAGGATGAAGAGGATCAGGGGGAGGAGAGGCGGGGAGCCCATGGAGCGGGAATTCTCTCCCCGATCCATGGGCTTGGAACGGCTCTACTTCGTCGGCTCGAACTTCAGCGCCACCCCGTTCATGCAGTACCGCTGACCCGTCGGCGGTGGACCGTCGGGGAAGACGTGGCCGAGATGGCCGCCGCAACGGGCGCAGTGGACCTCGGTGCGGGTCGAGAAGAAGCTCTTGTCGACGGATGTGCCGATGTGTGTCGGGTCGATCGGTGCCCAGAAGCTCGGCCAGCCCGTGCCGGAATCGAACTTGGTGTCGGAGCTGTAGAGGGTCAGGCCGCAGGCGGCGCAGACGTAGACGCCCTTCTGCTTGTTGTGGTTGAGCTCGCTCGTGAAGGCACGCTCGGTGCCGTGCTCCCGCATGACGTAATAGGTCGCGGCGGGCAGCGCCTTCTTCCACTCTTCATCGGTCTTGGTGACTTTTTCGATCACGGTCTTCGATCCTTTCCGCGGAGGCTGCGCCGGGCCGGCGGTCGTGGTGGCGATGCCGGCGAAAACGAGCGCGAGGGCGAACAGGGTGGCTACGAATTTCATTTGAGATCCCCTGGGAGATGGCGGCCGGAAATCCTTTGCCTTCAGGGAGGACAACGGGTCAGACGGCGATCCCATTCCCCGCGAGGAAGGCCACGAATTCCTCTTCGTTCATGGTCTTGACCCCCAGCTTCTGAGCGTCCTCGGCCTTGGAGCCGGCGTCTTCGCCAACCACCACGACGTCAGTCGACTTGCTCACGGAGCCGGTGGCGCGGGCGCCCAGGGATTCCACGTGTGCCTGGGCGTCGCGGCGGGAGAGGCGGGAGAGGCCGCCGGTGAAGACCCACTTCTGCCCCGCAAGAGGTTTTACGGACGCCGGGGCCTCGGCAGATGGCTCGTTCTCGACCAAGCGCATCTTCGCCGCCAACTCGTCCAGGATGGCCGCGTTGTTGGGCTCGCGGAAGAAGGTGGTGATCTGCTCGGCCATTCGCGGCCCCACGCCGGGGACTTCCTGGAGGGTGGCCTCATCGGCTCCCCTCAAGCGGGCGAAGGTGCCGAAATGCCGGGCGAGATCGCGAGCCACCGCGACCCCCACCTCGGGGATGCCCAGGCCGTAGAGGAAGCGGGGCAGCTCGGCGGCCAAGGCGGCCTTCTTCAGGGCGTCCACCAGTTTGTTGGCGGATTTCTCGGCGAAGCCTTCGAGCTCCATGAGCTGGCCGGGCCGGATCTCGAAGAGGTCCGGGAGCTGGCGCACGAGCCCCTGGGCCACGAAGAGCTTGGAGGTCTCGTCCCCCAGGCCCTCGATGTCCAGGGCGTCGCGGGAGGCGAAGTGGACGATGCGGCCGGCGAGCTGGGCCGGGCACTCGAAGCTGTTGGGGCAGACGGTGAAGGGGCCGCGCTCGATGAGCTGGGTGCCGCAGGAGGGGCAGGTCTCGGGCATGCGCCACTCGGGGCCGCGCTCACGGTCGGGCTCACGGTCGGGCTCAATAATCCGCTCGATGACCTGGGGGATGACGTCGCCGGCCCGCTGGACCCGTACGCGGTCGCCCTCGCGCACGTCCTTGCGCACGATCTCCTCGCGGTTGTGGAGGGTGGCCCGGGCCACGGTGACGCCGCCGATCTCGACCGGGAGCATGATCGCGACCGGGGTCACCACACCCGTCCGCCCCACGGAGGGGAGGATGGAGAGGATGCGGGTGACCTCCTTCCTTGGCGGGAACTTGTAGGCGAAGGCCCAGCGCGGGTGGCGGGAGGTCCAGCCCAGGGTCTCGCGGGCTTCCAGGTCGTTGAGCTTGATGACGACGCCGTCAATCTCGTAGCCGAGGTCGTCCCGTTCGGATTCCAGGCCGTTGTGGTATTCCTGGACATCGTCCACCGTCTTGCCTTTCTTGACCCGTTCGTTGACCTTGAGGCCCCAGCCTTTCAGGGCCTGGAGGACGTCCCACTGCGTCTCGATCCCCTGTAGGCCTTCGGACGCCAGGATGTCGTAGGCGTAGAGGTGGAGAGGGCGGGAGGCCGTGATCTGGGGATCGAGCTGGCGCACGCCGCCGGCCGCGGCGTTTCTTGGATTCGCGAAGGGCTCCTTGCCCGCGGCGATCAGGGATTCGTTGAGCTTGTCGAAGCC
>CAXTNS010000050.1:2060-4820 GCA_964245465.1 uncultured Thermoanaerobaculia bacterium | reverse complement strand
GGAGAACATGATGATCTCGCCCCGCACGGCCAGGAAGGTGGGGACCGGGCGCTTGCCCTCGCGGAGCCTCAGGGGGACGCTGGGGATGGTGCGGACGTTGGCCGTGATCCCCTCGCCCTTGCGGCCGTCGCCCCGGGTCGAGGCCTGGAGCAGGGCACCGTCCCGGTAGACCAGCTCGACCGAGAGGCCGTCGAGCTTGGGCTCGAGGACGTACTCGACGGGGAAGTCCGGCCCCAGGCCCTTCCGCAACCGCTCGTCGAAGCGGCGCAGGGGCGATTCGTCCTGGTGGGAGTCGAGCGACAGCATGGGTGCCGCGTGCTCGACGGTGGGAAACGTGTCGAGCGGCTGGCCGGCGACCCGCTGGGTGGGGGAGTCGTCGGAGACCAGGTCGGGGAACTGTTTTTCCAGGTCTTCCAGCTCGTGGAACAGGCGGTCGTAGTCCACGTCGGCGATCTCCGGGCGGTCTTCGACGTAGTAGAGATAGTCGTGGTGGCGGATCTCGGTGCGCAGCTTGGCGAACCGCGCGGCGGCTTTCTCGGGGGTCATAAAGGGCGTTTCTCCTTAGAAACGTTGGCGGGGGAGACTTTAGCATTGGTGCCTTGGACGGTCACGGACGGGCAAGGACAATCAGGGACAGGATTGCTATCTTTCTCCCATGACTTCGCTCTGGACCCGCGCCGGCCTCACCTGGAAGCAACTCGGCATGCGGCTGTGGCGGCAGATCTGGGAGGATGAGGTGCTGGGGAGGTGCGCGGAGCTGGCGTACTTCTTCCTGTTCTCCATCTTCCCCCTGCTGGTGTTCCTGACCACGCTCCTGGGGTACCTGGCCCAGTCGAGCGCCGAGCTGCGGTGGAACCTGTTCCAGTACCTGGCGCGGGTCTCCCCCAGCACGGACGTGACGGCGCTCCTCAAAAACACTCTGACCGAGATCACGGTCGCCCGCACGGGGACCAAGCTCTACCTCTCTCTCTTCGCGGCCGTGTGGGTGGCCTCGAACGGCATGCTGGCCGTGTCACGCACGCTGAACACGGCCTGCGGCTTCAAGGAGAGCCGGCGCTGGTGGCGGCGGCGGATCATGGCGATCCTGCTCACCGTGACGGTCGCCATCCTCATCGTCTGCGCCCTGGTGCTGTTCTTCTACGGCGGCACGATCGGCGAGGCGATCGCGGACAGCCTGGGGATCGGCGCGGCGTTCGCCGTCACCTGGCGGATCGTCCAGTGGCTGCTGGTGCTGGTATTCGTGACGATCGGGTTCGAGATGGTCTACAACTACGCCCCGAACCTGGGGGACAGCCCCAACCGCCAGTGGGGCACCCCGGGAGCGGTCACGGGAGTCGCCCTCTGGCTCCTCGCTTCGTTCGGCCTGCGCTTCTATCTCTCCTACTTCCACGCCTACACGACGGCCTACGGCTCGCTGGGTGCCGTGATCCTGCTGATGGTCTGGTTCTACCTGAGCGCCTTCGCCCTGCTGATGGGGGGCGAGGTCAACTCGGAGATCGGCCGCGAGCTCTCCGCCCGGCGGGGAGAGCCGCGGCCCCGGCTGACCCAGCGGCGCAAGATGATGCTGCGCCGGCTGCGGGACCGGTTCATGAGGGAGCCTCCCGGTCAGGAGGACGATCAGGAGGACGGTCAGGAGGAGTAGGGCTTCAACGCCTCGCGCAGGGGCGCCGGAATGGGGGTCGGGACGGCGCCCTTGCCTTCGCGGCGCATGCAGGCGATCACCTGCTCGCCGCGGGCGATCAATTCCTCGGGGCCTGAGTCGCCATTCTGGCGCCAGTACTCGAAGAGCAGGGTGATGCGGTTCTGCACGGTGCCTCCCAGGCGCATGCGGAGGACGATGGAGTCGAAGGCTTCCAGCTCGGCGAGGTAGTCGCACGAGCAGCGAACGGTGGCCAGGGCGAGGCCGTTGCGCAGGTCCTCCAGGACCTCCGGGGCGTTGTCGCGCAGGAACATCTCGCGGCAGCGCCCCTGCCAGCGCAGGTGGTTGACGTAGTAGACGTTGCCGACCAGGTTGGTCTCCTCGAACCCCACCTGGTGGCGGTATTCGTAGGCTTTCAAGAGACGGTCTCGACTCCGCCGGTCAGGATGGCGAGGGCAGCCTGGCCCCAAAGCTCGCGCACGGGGACGAGCAGGGTGCCGATGCGCAGCTCGCCGGAGCGCAGGAGGAGCCAGCCGTCTCCTCCTCCACTTTCCAGGACGAGGGGAGCGCCGTGGGGGACGCCCGCCTTGGTGAGACTCTCGGCGGCGGCCCAGACGCGGGTGGCCGCGGCGTCGCGCGACTCGCCCCGCTCGCGGGCGATCAGCTCGGCCAGCCGGAAGCGCTCGCCGCCCAGGAGACCCTGCCAGACCTCCTCGGGCCGCTCGGCCACGGGCTCCAGGTCGCAGCCCAACCGGCCCTGGCCCGCCACGGAGAAGGTGAGCGTGCCGGCATGGGAGACGGAGAGGAGAGAGCCGTCCGCGGTGTCTGCGGGTTCGGGTCTGCCATCCGGACGATGCCGCCGCCCGTTGCCGTTCTCCTCCTCCAGGGAGACCCGGAGGCGGGAGCCGGGGAGGATCTCCTGGAGGCGGCGCTCGACGTAGGGGCCGAGCAGGGCGGCCGTCCAGGTCTCGGGCAGGACGGTACGGTCCACGGCGCGCAGCTTCAGGCCTTCCCAGCGCTCGCGCAGGCGGCCATCCAGGGTGAGCACCTCCAGGTCGTAGATGAACTCGTCGCCGTTGCGGCTCCTCTCGCGGGCGGCGAGGAGGAGGGGCGTGTCTTTC
>CAXTNS010000050.1:0-2050 GCA_964245465.1 uncultured Thermoanaerobaculia bacterium | reverse complement strand
CTCCACGGCGGTGGGCAGCAGGGTCGCGTGGGGAATGCAGGCCTGGATGCCGTGGATGGCGGCGTCGCGGGCTCCGGGATCGCCCAGCACGAGGCGGTCCGGCAGGTAGCGGCCGAACCAGGACGTGGTGCCGTCGGGCGCGATCTCGGCCAGGCACTCGGTGGCGCGCAGGCTGCGGTAGCCCTGGACCCGGCGGAAGCGGCCGCGGTGGAAGAGGATGCCGCTGTAGAGGTCGCCCTCGGGATCGAGATGGATCCGCTCCATGTCCGGCTGGAAGGGGAGGAGGAGCCGGGGCGTGGCGTCCATCTCGCGGTCGAACCGGCAGACGGCGCGGAAATGATCGGCGGCGAACCCCGTCGAGGCGTCGCGCAGGGCCACTTCCACCACGCCGGGGGAGCGCACGAGGGCGGCGACGCGGAGGGTGGTCGAGCGTCCGGGGGGCACGGCCACGGGCCGGGCGAACACGGCGTCCTCGAAGACGGGGAGCTCGTCCGTACCCGCCAGCGCCATGGCGGCCTGGGCCATGGCCTCCATGCCCAGCACGGCGGCGAACAGGGGCTCGCCCCGGAAGACGTGGTCCGCGAGATGGGGATCGGTGTCGGCCGAGACCTCGGCGTCCACCACCAGCTCGACGCCCGGGACGTGGATGCGCGGCGTCTCCAGGTAACGCAGGAGCGGCAGCTCGGGCCGCTCGACCTCCAGGGTCGCCACGTCGCCGAAGCGGCTGGTGGCGACGATGGAGACGGCCGGCAGGTCTTTGGAGATCAGATCGCGGAGCAGCTCGACGCCGGTTTCCGGTGGGATCGGCGAGATCCCCTGGCCCATCAGGCTCTCCAGGGTGCCGAGCCGCTCGCCCATGCCGACGCCGGCCCACACGGACCACTCCAGGGTGAGGCACCGGCAGCCCGGGTGCTCGCGGGCGAAGCGCTCGGTGGCCCGGGCCAACTGCTCGTTGGCCACGGCGTAGTCGGCCTCCCCCCTCAGCCCGATGCGGCCGATGATGGAGCCGAAGGTCACGAGCAGGCGGAGCCGGTCCGGCTCGACGGCGGCCAGCACGTTGCGCAGGCCCACGTTCTTGGGAGCCACGGTGCGGAGGAAGCCCGCTTCATCGATCACCGAGAGGAGGCGGGGCGAGTTGGTGCCGGCGCCGTGCAGGACGGCGGTCACGGGTCCCAGCTCGGATTCCACCCGGGCCACGGCGGCGGCCACGGCGGCGGCGTCGGTCACGTCCGCGGAGACGTAGCGGAGAGTGATCCCGGCCGCGGCCATGCGCTCCAGGTTGGCGGCCAGCTCGGCGTCCGTCTCCGGCAGGGACCGTCCCAGGAGGGCCAGCCGGGCGCCGGACGCGCGGGCGAGGTCCAGGGCACACTCGGACGCGATCCCCTTGCCGCCGCCGGTCACCAGGAGGACGTCGTCCGCGCCGATGGGGAGGGAACCGGTGTCCGCGGGGTCCGCGGAGTCCAGATCGAGGAGCCGCAGCACGGGCACTCGCCGGTTCCCCTCCTCGTCGTAATGCGCCTCGGTGTAGCCGGACGCGACGGCGATCTCAGAAGCAATCCAGGAGGCCGCCTCGGGATGGTCCAGAGGCAGGTCGATCACCGTGGTCGTGGCGTCCGGAACCTCCAGGTGCAGGGTGCGGGCGAAGCCGCCGCCGGTGCCTCCCTGCTGGATCAGCGCGAAGCGGAGCGGCCCTTTCGCGGTCGGCGCGGCCAGGGCGGCGCGTGCGGCCTCGACGAAGAGGACGGCGTGCCGCTCGTCGGGCTCCGCGGGCAGGCAGAGGGCCACGCCCGTTCCTTCGAGCAGCCGGGGGAGCGCTTCGGCGATGGGGAGGCCCGGAGGCGCGATCACCCGCCAGCCCCGCTCTTCCGTTTCGGGAGAGGACCGGTGGGGGAGGGCCCTCGGCACGAGATCCACCGTGAACGGCCGCACCCAGGTATCGACTCCGGCCGGGGGACCGGCCGCCTCGTTGGCCGTGCCGGCGGGCGCCTGCTCCTCCAGGGCCTGGGCCACCTCGGCCACGGTCGCCCGGGCGTAGTCGGTGGGGGAGGCG
>CAXTNS010000049.1:13411-18215 GCA_964245465.1 uncultured Thermoanaerobaculia bacterium | reverse complement strand
GGGGAATGGCGTTCGAGGAGCTCAATGCGCCGAATCCCTGGTCGGAGTCATGCCGTCCTGCGGATGGGAATGGCCGCGGTGGCACATGCCGCAGTTGACGAAGGCATCCTTGTCGATCCCCTGGATGGTGTGAATCTGCTTGTTGACGTCTCCGGTCAGGGTCATCATGCCGCGGGCGACGCCCTTGTTCTTCTTGTCGTCGCTGGCCCAGTTGGAGACGTCGTGGCACTTCTTGCAGGAGACGCCCAGGGCCTGGTTGAAGCTGTTCATAGCGCCCAGGAGGTCGCCGGCCGGGACGCCCTTGAACATCTGGACGTTCTTGAACACCTGCTCCGAAGGCTGCCCCTCCTTGCCGGCGATCGCCTTGCGGAGGTCGTCCAAGGCCTTCTGGGAATCGAAGTCGCCGGCGGTGGCCGGCTTGGGGTCGTGGAACGGCACGGCGGCGGCGAGCCCGGCCAGCAGGACGCCGCCGCAGATCAGTCCGAGAATCAGAGAGCGCATGGGAGCCTCCTTTGAAAGGAGGCCCAGTTTATACCGCCCGGTGGCTTCCGTCCTCCACCAGCAGGGCTTCCCGGCGCCGTCCAAACACCTGGCGCAGGTGGAGGAGCGGACCGGTCATGAACGTGGTCACCAGGGCCATCAGGACCAGCATGGCGAAGATCCGTGGCGAGAGGATCTTGAGGTCGTAACCGAGGTTGAGCACGATCAGCTCGACCAGGCCGCGGGTGTTCATCAGGGCGCCCAGGGCGAAGGAGTCGCCCCAGCTCATGCCCGTGAACCGCGCCGCGACCATGCTGCCGCCGAGCTTGCCGGTGATCGCCACCGCGATGATGCCCAGGCACGCGAGCCAGCTCGGCCAGTCGTTGAGCAGGCCGATCTCCGTGCGCAGGCCGGTGAAGGCGAAGAAGAGCGGCAGCAGGAGGACGGAGCTGAAGGTCTCCAGGCGCTCGCGCAGAAACCGCCGCAGCGCCGAGCTCGGAGGCATGCAAACGCCGGCCAGGAAGGCGCCGAAGAGCGCGTGGATGCCGATCATCTCCGTCGCCAGCGCCGAGGCGAAGATGAAGACGAAGATGCCCGCCAGAAGCCCCATGCTCCCCGACTGCCCGTCGGGCTCCTCGCGGACGAGCCGGGCCATCCGCGGCCGGACCACGAAGAGCATCGTGGCGATGAAGAGCAGGGTGAGGAGGATCGTCCAGGCGGCGCCCCCGAGCCCGTTCGCCCGGACCAGGGCCACTACCACGGCCAGCAGGCACCAGGCCGTGACGTCATCCACGGCGGCGCAGGCGATGGCCGTGCTCCCGAGGTGGGACCGCCTCATGCGGCGCTCGTCGATGATGCGCGCGAGCACCGGGAAGGCGGTGATGCTCATGGCCACGCCAATGAACAGGGCGAAGGCGCTGAACCGCGATCCCGCGGGCGCCAGCGAGCGGTAGACGATGAGCGCCAGGGCGCATCCCAGGAAGAACGGCACCACGATGCTCGCGTGGCTCACCACGACCGCCGCGTGCGCCTTCTGGCGCAGATGGTCGACGTCGAGCTCGATGCCGACCACGAACATGAACAGGATGACCCCGATCTGACTCAGCATCCGCAGGGCGCCCAGCGAATCCGCCGGGAAGATGGACGCCTGGAGGCCGGGGGCGAGGAGCCCCAGCAGGGAAGGACCGAGCAGGATCCCGGCCACCATCTCGCCGATCACTCGCGGCTGGCCGATCTTCGCGAAGAGCGAGCCCAGGCCCCGTGCGGCGGCCAGAATGAGGATCACCTGGAGCAGCAGCAGGCTCAGGGGCTCCTTGAGATGGGTGAGGAGGCTGCCCTCCTCGACGGCGGCGGCGGGAGTCCCGGAGGCCGCAGTACCCTCAGCCACCGCAACCACCGCAGACGTTGGCTCCATCCGCGAGCCGTAGCCCAGGATGGCGTAGATCCCCGCACCGAAAAGCAGGAGAACGGCGGAATAGAACAGAACGCTCCTACGCATGGCCATGAAACACCCCCCTCAGCAAAAGTCATTGTAGACGGGCGGAAACCCCGGAGGGCCGCCCTGAGAAAAATTTGAATCGATTCCATAGTGCCTGATAGAGGGTGAAGCGGGACGGTGCCCGGCGCTGGCGTAGAATGACCACAGCCATGAGAACGGTGAGCGCACTGCGGGAGGTCCATATCGGCAAGGTCATCCTAGATGCCGCCCGGCAACGATCCATCGAACAGGAGATCCTTCCGGAAAGGCTCGTCCTGCTCAAGCTCCAAGCTCTGCCAGCACTCTACCGGCAGGGAAACTTCGCGCGGGTGGCGTACTGCGAGAACGATGTCCAGACCTTGATGCAACAGTATGGGATCGACCCCGATCCCCTGCTCGCGGAGCTGAAGGACCACCTCAGCTCCACCGACCTCGAAGCGCTGCGGAAAATCACGGACGAGATGCGGCAGCGCATCGCCCGGTTCGGCCAGGAGCTCCAATGAGACCCGCCCGACTGCTCCTCCTCCTCGCCGCCACGATGATGGCTCTGGCCGGCTGCGCCGTCGCGGACCGCATGAGCGGCGTCTCCGAGGCCAAGCGGCTCCAGGAGGCCGGCACGCCCGCGACGGCCCGCATCCTGAAGATCTGGGACACGGGGATCACGGTCAACGACGATCCCGTGATCGGTCTGGAAGTCGAGGTCGCCCGCGAGGACGGCTCCGTCCATACCGCGACCATCCCCAAGAGCCTGATCTCCCGCCTGGATGTCCCTCAGTTCCAGCCCGGGCTGCCCGTCGGCGTGCGGATCGATCCCCAGGACCCTGCCAAGGTGGCGATCGACGTGCACCAGTACCGATAAGTGCCTATGCTTACATGCCATAAATAGTGTATGCTGGAGCCTGATCCCCTGGAGGTCACATGCTCGGGAAACGGTTCACAGGAGTCTTTCTCCTCTCAACTCTGATGGCTGTGCCGGCCTGGAGCGCCGAGGTGCCCCGGCTGCTCGCGGATGTCAATACGAAGCCCCTGTCGCCGGACTTCGGTGATTATCCCGCCCTGGCCAGAGATTTCTTCTCGTTGAACGGCCGGCTGTTCTTCTCGACGGCGGGCTCCACCTTCGAAAGGGGTGACGGCATCCTGTGGAGCACGGACGGCACAGCGGAGGGCACCACGGTGGTGTCGTCCACGATCTGTCCCTCCCCTTGTATGCAGATCGCACCCGTGGCGTCCCTGCTAGGCGCCGTCCTGCTTCGGGTCTCACGGGGCGAGACATACTCGGATGGAGTCCGTTACTGGCGGACGGACGGCACCCCGGCCGGGACGTTCCCGGTGACCGGGGTGCTCGGCTTCCCCTCCGAGGAGAAGCTCGTGCCGGGCCTTTCGCCGGGCACCGAGCTCTTCTACGCTGTAACCTTCCAGGTGCCGGGGGGATACCAGCTCTGGCGCATCGATGGCACCGAGGCCGGTACCCGCCCCGTGGCAGGGATCGACCCGTCTTCCTTTGGCATTCCTCCCCACAGTCTCGCGGCCTGGGCGGGCCGGCTCTACTTCCTGAGCTTCGGGCAGGATGAGGAGGGGGAACCGCGGTTCGGCCTCTGGAGCACGGACGGCACGGCGGAGGACGCCCGGTTCCTCTCCGAGGTCAACGAGGACTACAACGACGATGCCCGGGTGGTGCCGACTCCGTCCCGGCTCCTCTTCACGACCGGCCCGTTCGGCGAGGATCTCTGGGCGACCGACGGCACCCGCGAGGGCACCCGCCTCCTGCATGACTTCCCGCTGCCCCCCTGCACCGACCACCACCGGATTTGTGGGGATGACGTTCCCGACATCAACTCCCTAACCGCCGTGGACGAAGCAGCGTACTTCTATATCAGCGACTCGAATGGCAGCAAGACTTGGATCAGCGACGGCACGCCGGAGGGCACCCACCCGCTCACCGCGCTTCCGGCCAACGTGCTGCCGAGCCTCAACCCTATCCTCCGGATCGGAGGGCGCTGGCTCTTCCTGGGGTATTCCATCGAGACTCCGGGGGGCCCCTTCGTCGGGAGGATCTGGACGGCCGGCGACGGCTTCTCCCACGCCGAGCCCCTGAGGGGCTGCGAGGGCGGAGCCTGCCCCGAAGTCCTGAAGGTGTTCCCAGGCCCTGATCCCGGCCCCTGGCTCTTCACCGGCAAGGACCCCGTCCACGGCGCCGAGCTGTGGATCACGGACGGAACGGGCGCCGGCACCCGCCGGCTCGCCGATGTCTGCCCGGGCGCCTGCAATGCCTTGCCCCTCGACATCTACAGTCCGGTAGTACTCGGCAGCTCGCAAGGCCTTACCTGGTTCCTCGCCTACCCGGGCACCGGAGACCTCAGTGATCTCTGGGTGACCGACGGCACGCCCACGGGCACCCATCGGGTCGCGGGGTACACCCCCGCCCTGGGACTCCTAGACGGCCGAGCGTACTTCGGGCTCTGGGGTACCGACGCCTACTCTTCCGAAGTCTGGACGGCGGACGGCTCCCCTTTCAGCCCTCGGCGCGTCGCGACCCTGCAGCGGATTCCCCCCTCCTCCGATCCCGTGATCGTGCCCTTGGCCGATGGAGTCCTGTTCGATGCGACCGAGGGCGAGCGGAGACGGCTCTGGAGAAGCGATGGCACGCCGGAGGGCACCCAGCCGCTCGCCGGCTTCCATGGGGACTCGTACGGCCAGTTCACCCGCGTGGGAGGCCTGTATTTCTTCACTGTGGACCGGCAGGACCAGAACGGCCGCTCGATAGGCACCGAGGTCTGGCGAACCGACGGCACACGTTCCGGCACGCGCCGGATGGCCATTCTCGCCGGCAGCCACTACGTCGAGTCC
>CAXTNS010000049.1:2808-13401 GCA_964245465.1 uncultured Thermoanaerobaculia bacterium | reverse complement strand
GGCCTGGAACGGCAGGTATCTCTTCGTGGTAGGAGATCTGGAGAGATGCTCCTTCTGGGCCAGCGACGGCACGCCCTCCGGCACCCGCGAGATCGTCCCCCCTCTCCAGGGGACCCGGTGCCCCACGGGCCTCCACCCCTTCGGCTCCAGCTTCCTGTTCGTGGCCCGCACCCAGCGCGCCGACGGCTTCGTGCCCCAGCTTTTCATCTCCGACGGCACGTCGGCCGGCACTCGCCCGCTCACGGACCTCCGGGGGACGAGGGAGGCGCTGGAAACCGAATTCGTCCAGATCGGCGGGACGGCTTTCTTCCGCATCCGCGATCGCGCTGGTGAGCCCGTGGCCTGGCGGACGGACGGTACTCCGCGGGGCACGCGGCGCGCCTTCAATCTGCGGGCGGTGGCCCATCTCCAGGCCTTCCGAGGCGCCCTTTACCTGACCGCCGGGCTCGACGGTCCGGGCGCCCGAGGCCTCTTCCGGGCGGCTCCCGACGGTCCACCGGTGCTGCTCGCCCCCGTCAGTCCCCCTTATCAGACGGACTTCCTGGACAAGCCCGCATTCACCCCGGTGGGCGGGCGGCTGCTCTTCTCGGGCAGCGACAGCTCGGGCGGCCGCGAGCTCTGGGTGACGGACGGCACGCCGGCCGGGACGAAGCGGGTGCTCGACATCCGCCCCGGCACCGGCTCCTCGGCGCCTGACGGGCTGACGGCCGCGGGAGACCGGGTCTTCTTCGCCGCCGACGACGGCGTGCACGGCCGGGAGCTCTGGGTGAGCGACGGCACGGCCGAGGGCACCCGCCTGGTGTGGGACCTGAACCCCGGAGAGCCTTCCTCCAATCGCCAGAGCCTTGTGGTCTCAGGCGGCAATCTCTTCTTCGCCGCCGACGACGGCGAGACCGGCGCGGAGCCCTGGGTGCTGCGGCTGGAGAGGAGAACCGGTGATGAAAAATCTTGCCGCAACCCTTCTCCTCCTGGTGGCCGTGCCCGCCCGGAGCGCCGAGGTGCCCCGTCTGCTCGCGGACATCAATACGGACCCGGCCACCTCGTCCGACCTCCTCCCCCTGCCCGGCGATTTCTTCGAGCTGGGGGGCCGGCTCTTCTTCTCGACCGCGGATACCCGCTCCGGCGACGAGGGCCTCCTGTGGAGCACGGACGGCACGCCGGACGGCCTCGGCGTGGTTTCTTCCAAGGTCTGCCCTGCGCCCTGCCGGAAGATCACGCCGGTGGCGAGGCTGGGCGGCACCGTCCTGCTGCGGGCCACGCAGGGAGCCGATTTCCAGCAGTCGATCCGCTATTGGCGGACGGACGGCACGCCCTCCGGGACGTCCCCCCTGACCGGCTCCTTCCAGAGCTTCGGAGAGGAGGCCGTGGAGATGGTGGTGCCAGGCTCCTCTCCCGCGAACGGGCTTTTCTATTTCGTCGGCAACAGCCCGGACGCGGGCATGGAGATCTGGCGCAGCGACGGCACCGCCGCCGGCACCTTCCTCGTGAAAGACCTCTATGAAGGGCCGGCCGGCAGCTATCCCCACAGCCTGGCCGCTTGGGGTGGCCGGCTCTACTTCCTGGCCGAGGATCATGAAGAGGGAGCGGAAACGGGCCGGTTCGGCCTCTGGAGCACGGACGGCACGGCGCAGGGCACCCGGTTCCTCCACGAAGTCGGGGAAGCGGAAGGCTCCGACTCCCGCGTGTTGGCGACTCCGTCGCATCTCTTCTTCACCTCCGGCGAGGAGGGAGAGGACCTTTGGACGACGGACGGTACGCCCGAGGGCCCCCGGCTCCTGCACGACTTCGAGCCGCAGCTCTGCCCCGGCGGACATCCCCGGGACTGTCCAACCCCCTACGTCAACAGCTTGGTGGCAGTGGGCGACACGGTGTACTTCTTCCTCCCCGGCGCGGACCACGAGAGCGAGCTCTGGGAAAGCGACGGCACGGTTGGCGGTACCCGGCCGTTCCCCGTTTTCCTGGCCGGCGCGTCTCCGGCCCTCGAAACCTTCCACCGGAGCGAGGGGCGCTGGGTCTTCCTCGCCGAGCAGGCGGGAAGCGGGTCGATCTGGACGGCCGGTGATCAGCTCTCTGACGCCGAGCCCCTGACCGGCTGCGAGGGTGGAAGCTGCCCGGGCGTCCAGGGCCTTTTTTTCGAGGGACCCGATCCGGGCCACCTGCTCTTCGCCTCCCAGGATCCTGCTCACGGCAACGAGCTGTGGATCACCGACGGCACCGCGGCCGGCACCCGGCGCCTTTCCGACGCCTGCCCGGGAGCCTGCAACGGGATCCGGGACTACCTCTCCCCGGTTCTCGGCAGCTCCCAGGGCCGCACCTGGTTCCTCGCCTATCCCTCCCCGGCCGCCGAACACTCTGACACCGAGCTCTGGGTGACCGACGGCACGCCCGGCGGCACCCGGCGCGCCGCCGGGCACGTCGAAGCGCTGGGCTTCCTGGACGGCACCGCCTACTTCGGGGTTGCCGGCGCTGGAGGTCTGGGCGGATACACCTCCGAGCTGTGGGCGGCTGACGGCTCATCCGCGTCCGCCCGCCGGGTCACCATCCTGAGGCGGTCCGCCCCTGGTTCCTTCCCGCTGATCGTGCCGCTCGCCGCCGGCGGCGCTCTGATCTCCCCGTTTGAGGACACCCAGGGTCCCTACCGGTTGTGGCGCAGCGACGGCACGCCCGGCGGCACCCGGCCCGTCACCATGGGTCCGCTGCTGAACAGCCCCCTCTCCGAGTTCTTCCCCGTTGGTCCCCTGTACTTCTTCACCGTCTTCCATCCCATCTCCGAGGGCGTGACCCTGGAAGAGATCTGGCGCACGGACGGCACGGACCGCGGGACCCGCCGGATGGCCACCCTGGGCACCGGCAGGCACGTCCTCCTGCGCAGGGCCTGGAACGGCAAGCTGCTCTTCGCGGCGGGCGGTCCCAAGGGCTGCTCCTTCTGGACCAGCGACGGCACCCGCGCGGGCACGACCGAGAGGCTCCCTCTCTCCGGCGGCGTGCGCTGCCCGACGGGCCTTCATCCCTTCGGCTCCCGGTTCCTTTTCGTCTCTCCGGTCGAGCAGGCCGGCGGCCTCGTGCCCCAGCTCTTCGTCTCCGACGGCACGCCGGCCGGCACCCGGCAACTCACCCGGTTCCGCAGCCCTCGCGGCTTCTACGAATTTGAATTCGCCGGAGTCGGCGGGGTCGCCTTCTTCCGCCTCGACGACCGGACCTCCCTCAGACCGGAGATCTGGCGAACCGACGGCACCCGGAAAGGGACGCGCCGCGCCTTCCCCGGCCTGGTGGCATCCTTCCCTTTGCAGGCGTTCCGCGGCAGCCTCTACTTCATCGCCCGCCCGGGGCCGGACTTCGGACCTCCCTACGGTCTCTTCCGGGCAACCTCCGGCGGAGCGCCGCCGGTTCTGCTGGCCTCCGGCAGTCCCGACGACGCGCTGGTCTTCGTGAGGTCGTTCACCCCGGCGGGCGACCGGCTGTTCTTCACCCTCCGGGACGACGAGGCCGGCCAGGAGCTCTGGGCGACGGACGGCACTCCCGGCGGCACGAGACGGGTCCGCGACATCCAGCCGGGGCCCGGCTCCTCGGCGCCCGAAGGGCTCACCGCCGTGGGAAACCGGGTCTACTTCAGAGCCGACGACGGCGAGCACGGCCGCGAGCTCTGGGTGAGCGACGGCACCGCCGAGGGAACCCGGCTGGTCTGGGACCTGAACCCCGGAGGGTTCTCCTCCAATCCCCAGAGCCTGGCGGTCTCGGGCGGCAACCTTTTCTTCAGCGCGGATGACGGCGAGACCGGCCAGGAGCCGTGGGTGCTTCGACTCGCGCCGCAGTAACCACGACAACCGCGATAAGCGTCTATCATCGTCTCGCCATGCCGTTCGCGATCGACGAGATCCGGGAAGCCCTCTCACGCCATCAACCGGCCCTGGTAGCCCGCGAGCCCGGCCACGCCGAGGCCGCGGTGGCGCTCGTGCTCGCCGGCACCGGCAACGACCTCTCCCTCTGCGCCATCCGCCGGGCCGAGCACCCGCTCGACCCCTGGTCCGGCCACATGGCCCTGCCCGGCGGCCGCTCCTCGTCGGAAGACCCCAGCCCCCGGGCCGTGGCCGAGCGGGAGACCCTGGAGGAGGTGGGCCTCGCCCTCACCGAGGAGCACTGGATCGGTCCCCTCTCGGACGTCCTCGTGCGTCTGGGCGGAGGGGATGACCGCCGTATGGTCCTCTCCCCCTTCGTCTACTACCTGGGCGAGGACCTGGCGACGTTCTCTCCCAGCGACGAGGTGGCCGAGGCCTACTGGATTCCCCTCTCCCATCTCTGGGACCCGCGCAACGCCGGCCATCTCGAATGGGAGCGGGAGGGCACGCGCCTGCTCTATCCCGCCATTCGGTTCCGCGACTCCTCCATCTGGGGGCTCACCTTCCGCGTCCTCACCCTCTTCTCGGACGTCCTCAACGCGCCGCTCCCCCACCTCGAAGAGATCCCCGGCCTCGGACGCTGATTCAGAGATCTCGTATAATAGATCCTGTTCGAAAGGAGGTTCCCTCATGAAGACTCTACGGAAACTGGCGATCGTGGCGGGAATGCTGGCGCTCTGTGCCTGCTCGTCGTACGGGGGTGGAGACAAGAGCGGGCAGGTGGACTGCTCGACAGTCCGCTGCAAGGCTTGTCCGGAGGGGCAGAAGCCAGCCCTCACGCCTCCGGATTGCTGCAAGTGCGTGCCGGCCTGAGGCCGCCCCAAAGGCCCCTCAGATCCGCTCCAGCACCCGCTTCGTCTTCTCGTTCACCACGTTCCCCGTGTTGAGCGTCGAAGCCGGCTCGAAAAGGAGGATCTCGACTTCCTCCTCGGCCACGGGCCGGTGCTCGACGCCGCGGGGAACGACGAGGACCTCCCCCTCCTCCAGCCAGACGTCCCGGTCCCGGAATTCCATGCGGAACCGGCCCTTGACCACCATGAACAGCTCGTCCTCGTTCTCGTGGTGGTGCCAGGTGAACTCGCCCACGAACTTGGCCAGCTTCACCTGCTGGCCGTTCAGATCGGCGATCACTTTCGGGCTCCAGTGATCCGAGAACGAATCGAGCTTCTGCCGTAGATTGACCTTGTCCATAGGAGCGGCATTATAAGCTCCTGCCATGGATGCAGGCCGGCTGGACACGGTGGTGATCGGCGGGGGGATCTCCGGCCTCACGACGGCTTTCCATCTGGCTCGGACCGGCCGGCGCGTGGCCGTGCTCGAAGCGGCGCAGCGCGTGGGCGGCGCCATCGAGACCTTCTCGGACGGTGGTGGATGGCGCTTCGAGATGGGGCCCAACACCGTCCTGGAAAACAACCCCAACGTCGGCCGGCTCCTCCACGAGTCCGGCCTGGAGGGAGAGAAGATCACCGCCGCCCCTTCGGCCAGGCGGCGGTATCTCTACAAAGGCGGCCGTCTCGTCCCCCTGCCGGGCGGGCCGGGCGGCTTCCTCACCACTCCGCTCTTCCCCGCGAGCGCCAAGCTCCGGCTTCTCCGCGAGCCCTGGATCGGCAAGCCCCCTGCCGGCACCGAAGAGACCATCGCCCAGTTCGTCCGCCGGCGGCTGGGACAGGCCTTCCTCGACTACGCCGTGGGACCGTTCGTCTCCGGCGTCTACGCGGGCGATCCCGAGCGGCTCTCCGTGCGCTGGGCCGTGCCCAGGATCCACGGTCTCGAAGAACAGCACGGGAGCCTGATCCGCGGCGCCTTCGCCCGGCGCAAGGGACCCAGTATGGAGTCAACCCCCGGCGGCGCCATGATCTCCTTCCGCGACGGTCTCGAAGAGCTGCCCAGGAAGCTCGCCCGGGAGATCGGCGACGTCCGCACCCGCGTCCTCTGCCACAAGGTGGTCCGGACCGAAGAGGGTTTCCGCGCCGAGACCTCGACGGGGCCGGTGGAAGCCGCCCGGGTGGTGCTCGCCGTGCCGGCCGACGTCGCGGCCCGCCTGCTCGAAGAGGCCACGGCCGGGGCGAGCCGGCTCTTCGCGGAGATCCCCTACGCCGCCGTCGCCATCCTCTCCCTGGGCTTCCGGCGCGAGGCCGTGGGGCATCCTCTGGACGGCTTCGGGTTCCTGGCCCCGCGCAAAGAGGGCATGAACGTCCTCGGCTGCCTCTTCCCCTCCGAGATCTTCCCCGGCCGGGCACCCGCCGGACATGTGGCCCTCGCCGCCTTCGCCGGCGGCCGCACCAACCCCGAGGTCGCGGGCTGGGATGACGAGCGTCTCGCCTCCATCCTCCTCTCGGAGTTGCGCGGCCCCCTGGACCTCAAGGGGAAGCCCGTCTTCCGGCTCATCCGCCGCTGGCCGCGGGCCATTCCTCAATACGAGGTGGGCCACGGCCGCTTCGTCGAACGGGCGAAGGAGATTGAGCAGGCCCTGCCCGGCCTGCACTTCGGCGGCAACTATCTTGGAGGTGTCTCTGTGCCGGACTGCATCCGGAACGCGACGGCGCTGGCGGAGGCTCTGGCATAATTGCCTTATGAGCAGCAACCGCATGTCCCGCCGGGCCGTCGAGCTCGTGGCGGAAAACCGCATCCGTGAAGCCATCGAAGAAGGGCAGTTCGAAGACCTCCCCGGTTTCGGCAAGCCCATCCCGGACATCGACGAAGCGTATGACCCCGACTGGTGGGTCAAGCAGTGGATCCGCCGCGAGGGAGCGGGCAAGGTGCTGGGGGACCGTTTCGGCAAGGATTTCTGGTCCCGCAAGTAATCCGAGTTGCGAGGAAGAGAAACCAACTGGGCCGGCCTTGACACCTGAGCACTCCGGTCCCAGGATCTTTGCATGGCTACACGAGCCACGCTCCTGCTCGATGACGAGGTGATCGCGGAGCTTCAGAAGATGGCCGACCGGATCGGACGCTCTCTGGAAGAGGTGGTGGAGGAGGCTGTGAAGAGTTCTGTTCAGGCCTCGACGCCTCCGCGCCCCGTCACCAAGCCTGCCCCTCCCTTGGAGCTACCCACACAGGCTATGCACGTGCGTCCTGGCATCAAGTTCGGCAGCCTTGGGGAATTGCTGGAACAAGCAGAAGGCCCTGACCATCGTTGATCCTCATCGACGCCAATCTTCTCCTCTACGCCAACGATCGCTCCAGTCCCGTTTACGAGGCTGCTCATCGTTGGTTGTTGGAGGTATTGGACGGACCAGAACCTGTGGGGTTCTCCTGGGTTGCAGTCCTGGCCTTTATTTCATCCATACCGGAGAGGAGCACTGGTCGTACCTCCGCGATCTCCTCCTGAAGACCGGCACCAAGGGACCTTTGGTAATGGACGCCCACCTGGCCGCCCTTGCCATCGAGCACGAGGCCACCCTCCTGACCAGGGATGGGGACTTCTCCCGCTTTCCGGGGGTCCATACCGGCAATCCACTAGCTTCAGACCCGCTATAGTCCCCCTCCCAAGGGAGGACTATCCATGCAAGCAAAACGCGAGGACGTCGAGTCCATCGAGGGGATCGTCAAGGCGATGTACGAGGTGATCTCCGGCCCGGCCGGGACGCGGGACTGGGAGCGCGAACGCACTCTGCTCCATCCTTCAGCCCGGCTGATGCCGACCCGGATGGAGGGGGGCGGCGCCATGGTGGACGTGTTCGACTGCGAGGGGTACATCACCTCGCGAACGCCCTTCTTCGCCGCCAACGACTTCTACGAGATCGAGGTTGCCCACCGGGTGGAGCGCTTCGGCAACATCGCCCACGTTTGGAGCACCTACGAGGGGCGCCGCTCCCCCGACGATCCGAAACTCCTGTTGCGGGGAATCAACAGTATTCAGCTCTTCCACGATGGCGAGCGCTGGTGGGTTATGTCCGTGATGTGGGACAACGAGCGGCCTGAGAACCCCCTTACGTTCTAACCCCTACTTTCTCGACTCCTTAATCGGGGCACCCTTCTTGCAAAAGGAGATGCCGGGCTTCGGCGGGAGGGTCCTGCCGGGGAAGCCTGTATCAACCTGGGTGGGGAGGCCTGCCTGCAGCACAAAGGAGTACAACCATGAAAAAGGCTCTCGGGATTATGGTGGTTCTATGTCTCTGGGCTTCGCTGGCCGGAGCGACTGATTTCAAACTATACGGCTCGTATTGGGATACCACGGACGTCGATGACGCGTTCGGTGGTGGCATCGGATTCAGCTTCCCCTTCGGCTCCAGCCCCCTGGGTTTCAGTGTCGGAGCGACCTATTACCAGGAGCTGAGCGACGAGCCCGTCTCCAACCTCTTCGACGATGACGAGGGCGTCTTCCAGGACGAGGGTCTCGAAGTCCTGCCCGTGGACGCCGGTATCCAGATCAACCTCGCGCCGCGCGGACCTTTCAACGTGTGGGTCGAAGGGGGTGTCTCCTACTTCTTCATCGACACCACCCGCTCGGGTCTCGACGTGGATGACGAGACGGGCTGGCACGCCTCCATCGGCTCCCGCTTCGGCAGCCGGACCGGCGCCAACTTCTTCGCCGAGGCGCTCTACCGGAGCACCGAGGCCACCGTGCGCCGGGCGGACAGGGACGACGTGGACGTGGACGAAGACGTTGCCATCGACCTCGACGGCTTCGTCGTCAACGCCGGCATCCTCTGGACTTTCTAACCTCCGAACCAGGCCGCCTGGATCCCACCAGGCGGCCTTCCCAGGAATGAGACCGGCCCGCCGAGGGTTTCCGGGGTGTCATGAGCGACCATTCAACCATCGAGTGGACGGACGCTACCTGGAACCCCGTCCGGGGCTGCACCAAAATCACGTCCGGCTGCGCCCACTGCTACGCGGAAACGTTCGCCGAGCGCTTCCGCGGCGTGCCTGGCCATCCTTACGAGCAGGGCTTCGATGTCCGTCTGGTCCCCGGGAAGCTCACTCAACCGCTCGAGTGGCGGCGCTCCCGGATGGTGTTCGTGAACTCCATGAGCGACCTGTTTCACGAGGACGTGCCGGACGAGTACATCGTCAAGGTCGTCCGAGTCATGCAACTCGCCAACTGGCACACCTACCAGGTCCTCACCAAGCGCTCGGAGAGGATGCGCGACCTGTTGAGCACGAAGCTGAAATTCGTGGCGAGCGAGCCGCACATCTGGTGGGGCGTCAGCGTCGAGAACCGCAGCCAGGGTCTCCCTCGCGTGGACCACCTCCGGGCCGCGCCTGCCGCCCTGCGCTTCCTCTCGGTGGAGCCGCTCCTGGAATCGCTCGGTCCCCTGGACCTCTCCGGCATCCACTGGGTCATCGTGGGAGGCGAAAGCGGCCACGGCGCGAGACCGGTCCAGGAGTCCTGGGTGCTGGAGATCCGCGACCGGTGCCGCCAGGCCGGCGTGCCCTTCTTCTTCAAGCAATGGGGAGGACGGCAGAAGAAACGGACTGGCCGCGAGCTCGACGGCCGCACCTGGGACGAGGTTCCGGTCCGGGCTCCCGAGATCGTCGCGGACGCGGAAGCCCTCCGGACCGCTCTGACGGAGGTCGAAGCCTTCGGGTGAATCGCCCGTGATATCGTCTACCCAGGTCCCTTCAACGGAGTCTCCCGCGGTGGCTGAAATTTCTGCTTCCTGTCCCCCGTCCTCGCGTGCCGGCGCGGTCGCCTGGCTCTAGGACACGGACCATGGATCTCTACGACACGCTGATCGTCGGCGGCGGCCCGGCTGGGCTGACGGCCGCCCTCCATCTCGCCTGGCACCACCGGAAGGTGCTGGTGATCGACCGGGTCTCCGGTCCCCTCTTCTTCACCCTGGAAAAGCTCTGCAACGTGCCCGGCATGGCGGAGGCGACCGGCGTGGAGATCCAGAAGCGGCTCAAGGCCCAGGCCGAGGCCATGGGGGCCGAGATCCGGCGCGGCAACGTGGTGCGGGCCGAGGGCCAGGAGGAGGACTTCCTGCTCACCGGCAGCCACGGCGAGCCGTGGCGGGGGCGCACCGTGCTCCTCGCGACCGGCGTCGCCCGCTACCACCCTACCGTGGACGGCGACTTCACCCCCTGCTTCGGCTACGCGGGCAAGGGCAACCTGTTCTACTGCTCGGACTGCGAAGGACCGGAGCTGTTCGGCAAGGACACGGTCGTCATCGGCACCGGGCCGGCGGACTGGGCGGCGTCCATGGCCGTGGGCCTCTCGCGCTACACGGAGAAGCTGCGGGTGCTGCTGACCGGCGGCCGGGATCTCGCGGAGCACTGGGCGCAACGGCTCGCGGACCGCAGGATTCCCGTCCTCGAAGGGGAGATCAAGCGTCTGATCGGCGGCAAGCGCCTGCTTCAGGCCCTGGAACTCCAGGACGGCTCGGTCGTCGAAGCCGAGGCCTTCTTCGTCTCCAGCCCGGCCCGGGGACGGACCGACCTCGCCGTTCAGCTCGGGGTGGAGATCGCCCCCACGGGCTACCACGCGCAGCCCAGGTCCCAGCGGGGCGACACCAACGTGCCCGGCGTCTGGCTCGCGGGCGACCTGCGCCCCATGACCCAGCAGGTCGCCGTCGCCATGGGCACGGGCAACATCGCGGCGGTGATGATCGACCAGCATCTGCGGAAGAAGGACGTGGCGGCGGCGCGCTAACGCCCCGCTCCGGTAGCCGCACCGCTGGGCCCGTACCCGGCTCGCCCCCTGGGGCGAGCGGCGTACCCGCGAGGCGAGCTCCTCGCCCCAGGGGGCGAG
>CAXTNS010000049.1:0-2798 GCA_964245465.1 uncultured Thermoanaerobaculia bacterium | reverse complement strand
TGACACGCTTCTCGGGGCGAGCGGTAGGCGGCGCGAGGCGAGTGGCTCGCTCCGGGAGGCGAGCGGCGCGCCCCGCGAACAGAGGGCTGAAGTCACCGGGCGAGCGATGCGCGGGGCGAGGTGAGGAGCGCGCACCCTGGGGCGAGTGGCTCGCCCCTGGGGGCACGCCGCTCGCCCCGAGCGCTCAGGCCTCGCCTCGCGGGCCCCGCCACTCGCCTCCCGGAGCGAGCCACTCGCCTCGCGATGCCTGCCGCTCGCCCCGAGGGGCCGCCGGGGTATGATCCCTGCGTGAGACGCCACGCGGTCCTCCCCCTACTCCCCGTCCTCTGCCTCCTGGCGGCCTGCGCGGGCCGGAAGCCGGAGCCACGCACAGGGGCGAGCCCCCGCACCGCCCTCGACGTGCTGAAGCTCAAGGAGCCAGCCACGGATTGGGACGGCAAGAGCCTCCTTCACGCCGATCTCGACCTGGACGGCGGGGAGGACTACGCGTTGGCCGGCGTCCGCAAGGACCGCTTCGTGGTGGGGATCGTCCACGGCCCAGTGAAAACGGACAGTCCGGTCTGGACCCTGGCCTTCGCCTGGGACGGCGAGGAAGACGCTCTCTGCTCGAAGAAGGCGAAGATCACCCTCGAGCCGCTCGAAGAGAATGAAGGCCCCAGGCCCGAGCACCCCCGGAAGGGCCAGGGCATCAACCTGCACGACGGCCAGTGCGACGCCTTCCACATCTACTGGAACCCGCGGGAGAGGACATTCGAGTATTGGCGGCTCTGACATGAACATCATCTGCCTCGACGAAGCCGGCTGCCTCTTCCTCTCGCCCAAGATCGAGGACTGGAAGTACCTGGACGAACACGGCATCACGGTGGTCATCGACCTCGAAGGGGAGATCGACCACGGCATCCCCACGATGCCCAACCACGTCCTGTACATCTACTACCCCATCTACGACGAGGACCTCCCCGACCTCGCCAAGCTCCATGGCGTGGCGCGCCTCGGCGCCCACCTGGTGCGCAGCGGCCACCGGGTGCTGTCCCACTGCGGCATGGGGTTCAACCGCTCGGCGCTGGTAGCGGGGCTGATCCTGCGCTATCTCGGGATGGATGGGGAGGAGGCGGTCTCCTACCTCCGCCGGAGGCGGCCGGGCGCCCTGTTCAACCAGGTGTTCGCGGAGTATCTGGTGGTCTGCCAGGACGTCGTCCCCCTGCCCAAGCCCCAGCCTGAACCGTGACTGGCGATCCCCAGGGACTCTGGTTCGTCTTCCGGACGGGCGAGCTGCTGGTCTTCGAAGAAGGAGACGGGGCACGGGTCCCCCGTGGGGCCGAGCTGCCGGATTCCGGGCTCGCGCTCACCGCGGGGGAGACGCACGAGGTCGGCACGCTCGAAGGCGCCGCCTGCTTCGCCGCCGCCCTGACGCCGGAGGTGGAGCCGCCCCCGGGCATGGCCTTCCACGGCCTGCGCAAGCTCTGGGCGCGGCTCCCCGAGGAGGTCTGGAGCCTCGCCGGCCGGGCCGTGCAGATCGTGGAGTGGGACCGCAACCATCGCTTCTGCGGCCGGTGCGGAGCGCTCACGGAACGGCGGAGCGACGAGCTTTCGCGCGCCTGCACCGTCTGCGGTCTCCAGCACTTCCCGCGCATCTCCCCGGCCGTGATCGTGCGCGTCGAGCGGGGCGACGAGATCCTCCTCGCCCGCTCGCCCCACTTCGCCCCGGGCGTCTACAGCACCCTGGCCGGTTTCGTGGAGCCGGGCGAGTCGCTGGAGGACACCATCCTGCGCGAGATCCAGGAGGAGGTCGGAGTCACCGTCACCAACCTCCGCTACTTCGGCAGTCAGCCGTGGCCCTTCCCCCACTCCCTGATGATCGGCTTCGTGGCCAGGTACGAATCCGGCGAGATCACGCCCCAGGAAGGGGAGATCGAGGACGCCCGCTGGTTCACGGTGGACGACCTGCCGGGGCTGCCCTCGAAGCTCTCGATCGCCCGGGCGTTGATCGAGGAGTGGATCGCGCAGAGAAGGACGTAGGGGCGGCCCCGCGTGGCCGCCCTACAGTCTGGCCTTGTACAAGATGTGCGCGTGGGGATACCCCGTCCCGACCTCCACCGCCTCGAAGCCCTCGAACCCGGCGCGGAGGAGGCGGGCGCGGATCTGGTCCCGCGTCTCGTAGCTGAAGGCCTCGCCCAGGGTCAGGCCGATGCGGTCGGAGATCCGCTCCTGGGTGCGGTTCCAGAACTGCTTGACCCGGCTCTCGGGATCGAGATCCTTGATCAGGAAGACGCCGCCCGGGGCCAGGCGCGCCCGCACGGAGCGGAAGAGCCCGTCCCACTCCCCCACGGGGAACCGGTAGAGCACATCGAACAGGGTGATGGCGTCGAACGCGCCAGCCACCGCGTTGTCATAGCCCCCCACCACGGAGAGGCCGGGCCGGCGCCCAGGCTGGGGATGGATGAGGAAGATCTTCCGCCGGTCCGGCTCCACGGCGACGACGCTCCGAGCGCCCGATTCAAGAGCGAGATGTGCGAAGATCCCGTGGCCTGCCCCGAGATCCAGCACCCGAGCCCTCGGCGGGAGATGGTACAGAACCCGCAGGAACGGGCACGTCAGGAAACGCCCGAGCACGTGAACGCGTGTCGCGGCGGGCGCGGCGCGCCAGGTGCGCCGCACCAGGGACAGGGCCTGCAAGTAGCTCATGGAAGACACGCGGACTGCATATCCTCCGGACCCGGCGGTGTCAACCGCCCGGCGGACCTCTCTCGCCGCTCTCGCCGGCCTCGTGCTGGTGGGGGTGGTGCACGCCCTGACGC